>NZ_MECT01000447.1:0-451 GCF_001722145.1 Shigella sp. FC1544 | reverse complement strand
CCTTCGCAAAATAAGCGGAAGCCTGGCGAAGGATATCGTTACTGCGGCGCAGTTCACGATTTTCACGTTCCAGCTCTTTCAGACGCTGACGTTCAGCGGTGGTGAGCCCGCCATCACCGCCTCCGGTATCCCGCTCATGCTGGCGAACCCAGACACGCAGAGTCTCCGGCGTACAGCCAATCTTTGGAGCAATGGAACAAATTGTCGCCCATTGTGAGTCATATTCGCCCTGACTTTCCAGAACCATACGGACTGCCCGTTGACGGACTTCGGGGGAAAAACGAGTATTTTTAGTCATCCTGTTTACCTCTTTCTCAGGAAGTTTAGTCTCCAGGATTCCCGGGGCGGTTCAGGCCAGTACCTCGTCAGTCAACTGACGGTAAATCTGCTGTTCAGTCTCACGCATCACCTGTGCACCGGCTTCCCTCTCCGCATCCGTATCACCGCTCAG
>NZ_MECT01000446.1:0-452 GCF_001722145.1 Shigella sp. FC1544 | reverse complement strand
GGGTTCCATATGTTTCGCGAGTGCGGATATGTGCCACCTTAATCTCCAGTTTTAGCCGCTCATCACTTTGTTTTCTGTCTGAGGGTTCATGCTGTACCCGGTCGTAATAACCGCTCCTGGATACACCAGGTACCCGACACATCGCTTCAACAGGGAATTGTTGTCGCCATTGTTCGACTAACGCGTATTTTTCAGCGACTCCTGGGCAAAATACGCTGTTGCTTTTTTTAATATATCTCGCTCAAGTCGTGCTTCATTTAAAGCCTTACGCAGTTGCATAACTTCAGATTCCAGCTCAGCCACTGTGCGGGAGCCTGGTGTATTGAGCCCTTTTCTTGCGGCGGTAACCCATTGTCCTAAAGTGCCTTCAGGAACAGATAATCGGGAAGCGCCTTCACTGATCGAAAGCTGATTTTCAGGAACCGTTTTGACGGCTTCGGCTTTAAACTCCG
>NZ_MECT01000445.1:0-457 GCF_001722145.1 Shigella sp. FC1544 | reverse complement strand
TTGGCCTTTCCACAATGACAAGATGGGTCAAACAACTGCGTGATGAGCGTCAGGGCAAAACACCAAAAGCCTCTCCGATAACACCAGAACAAATCGAAAATACGTAAGCTGAGGAAAAAGCTACAACGCATTGAAATGGAGAATGAAATATTAAAAAAGGCTACCGCGCTCTTGATGTCAGACTCCCTGAACTGTTCTCGATAATCGGGAAACTCAGAGCGCATTATCCTGTGGTCACACTCTGCCAAGTGTTCGGGGTTCATCGCAGCAGCTACAGATACTGGAAAAACCGTCCTGAAAAACCAGACGGCAGACGGGCTGTATTACGCAGTCAGGTACTTGAGCTACATGGCATCAGCCATGGTTCGGCCGGAGCAAGAAGCATCGCCACAATGGCAACCCGGAGAGGCTACCAGATGGGACGCTGGCTTGCTGGCAGGCTCATGAAAGAGCTGGG
>NZ_MECT01000444.1:0-63674 GCF_001722145.1 Shigella sp. FC1544 | reverse complement strand
TGGGTTAACCAGATAACCACGGGGAGCAGGTACCGGCATCCACGTTACAGACGGTCCCGGCAAAAGTGCCTGACCTGACCCCTATTAGCGGTTACCAGCGCCCCACCAGACCCGGTGACATCACCCCCCGGATCATGGACGACTGGGGGCAGTAATCATGCCGGGTCTGGCTGGCTAACACCCCATTATAAGGGGTACGAATAAAGTAACGGGGGGAAACCTCTCCCTAACCCTCACTCCTGAAATTATGTCACTCCGCCCTTAGTGTCAATCGACGGCTCTCCGTTCTTGCGAGGCGAATAGCAAAATTTTCTGCGCCGCCGGGCCTAATTCTGAAAGTTTCTTCGTTTGCTCTTATTTCATTATTGCAGTCGGTATGATACCGGACCTCAATAATTCTCTAAGAAAGGATTTCTTATGAGCGAACAAATCACGTTTGCCACCAGCGATTTTGCCAGTAACCCGGAACCACGTTGCCCCTGCATTCTGCTGCTGGATGTTTCTGGCTCGATGAGTGGCAGACCTATTAATGAACTTAACGCCGGATTGGTTACCTTTCGTGATGAACTGCTTGCTGATCCGCTGGCTTTAAAAAGAGTGGAACTCGGCATTGTGACGTTCGGCCCGGTGCATGTGGAACAACCCTTTACCAGCGCCGCTAATTTTTTTCCGCCCATCCTGTTTGCCCAGGGCGATACACCAATGGGTGCGGCCATTACCAAAGCCCTGGATATGGTAGAGGAGCGGAAACGTGAGTATCGTGCAAATGGTATTTCGTATTATCGCCCGTGGATTTTCCTGATTACCGATGGTGCACCAACCGATGAGTGGCAGGCTGCAGCCAACAAAGTGTTTCGGGGGGAAGAAGATAAAAGGTTTGCTTTCTTTTCCATCGGTGTTCAGGGGGCGGATATGAAGACGCTGGCCCAAATCAGCGTCCGTCAGCCTTTGTCTCTGCAGGGATTACAATTCCGTGAACTGTTTAGCTGGTTATCCAGTTCGCTGCGTTCGGTTTCCCGCTCCACGCCGGGAACGGAAGTTGTGCTGGAAGCGCCAAAAGGCTGGACGTCAGTGTGAGCTGGCGTCTGGTTTATGCATCCGCTGTTGGAACGTCGCACATTAGCGCTGATTTACCTTGTCAGGATGCCTGCCAGATGCAGGTTGCCTGGCTAAATGACCAGCAGCCATTACTGGTGATGTTCCTTGCTGATGGCGCAGGTAGCGTTTCGCAGGGAGGAGAAGGCGCGAAGCTCGCCGTCAATGAAGCGATGGCGTTTATGGTGCAAAAAGTACAGGACGGTGAATTGGGGCTTAATGATGTTCTCGCCACAAATATGGTACTGACCATTCGTCAACGACTTTTTGCCGAGGCAGAAGCCAAAGCATTAGCAGTTCGCGATTTTGCCTGCACGTTTCTGGGATTGATTTCATCGGCTAATGGCACATTGATTATGCAAATTGGCGACGGCGGTGTAGTGGTGGATTTTGGTCGTGGTCTGGAACTGCCGCTCACGCCGATGGTGGGTGAATATGCCAATATGACGCATTTCATTAGCGATGAAGATGCTGTTTCCAGACTGGAAACTTTCACCAGCACTGAGCGTGCGCATAAAGTTGCAGCATTTACGGATGGTATTCAGCGACTGGCGTTAAATATGCTGGATAATTCTCCGCATGTGCCTTTCTTTACCCCGTTTTTCATTGGACTGGCGGCAGCAACGCAGGAACAACTCGATTTATTACCTAAATTGTTAAAGCAGTTTTTGTCCAGCCCGGCGGTAAACGAGCGTACCGATGATGATAAAACGTTGGCACTGGCGCTGTGGTTACCATGAAACCCACTTTATATACTGCTACTGGTGAGTGCGTTACGCCAGGCCGTGAACTGGGCAAAGGTGGTGAAGGCGCGGTTTATGATATCGAGGAGTTTGTCGATAGCGTCGCCAAGATTTATCACACGCCGCCACCCGTCTCAAAACAGGACAAACTTGCCTTTATGGCTGCGACAGCTGACGCGCAGTTGTTGAATTATGTCGCCTGGCCGCAGGCAACGCTTCACGGTGGACGAGGCGGAAAAGTTACCGGTTTTATGATGCCAAAAGTTTCTGGTAAAGAACCGATTCATATGATCTATAGCCCGGGACATCGTCGCCAGAGTTACCCTCATTGTGCGTGGGATTTTCTACTCTATGTTGCGCGCAATATTGCTTCATCTTTTGCTACGGTTCACGAGCACGGGCACGTCGTGGGTGACGTAAACCAGAACAGTTTTATGGTAGGTCGCGACAGCAAAGTGGTGTTGATTGATAGCGACTCCTTTCAGATTAACGCCAATGGCACACTGCATTTATGCGAAGTCGGCGTGTCGCATTTTACGCCGCCAGAGCTACAAACCTTGTCGTCATTTGTCGGCTTTGAACGTACAGAAAATCACGATAATTTTGGCCTTGCCTTGTTGATTTTTCACGTCTTGTTTGGTGGTCGGCATCCTTATTCCGGTGTGCCGCTTATCTCTGATGCGGGTAATGCGCTGGAGACGGATATTGCCCATTTCCGTTATGCCTACGCGTCAGATAATCAGCGACGTGGTTTAAAACCGCCGCCACGATCTATTCCGCTGGCGATGTTACCGGGCGATGTTGAAGCCATGTTTCAGCAGGCGTTTACGGAAAGTGGCGTGGCAACCGGGCGTCCGACGGCAAAAGCGTGGGTAGCGGCACTTGATTTACTACGCCAACAGTTAAAGAAATGTACCGTTTCGGCAATGCATGTTTACTCCGCTCATTTGACTGACTGCCTGTGGTGTGCGCTGGATAATCAAGGCGTTATCTATTTTATTGATCTCGGCGAAGAGGTCATTACCACCAGCGGTGATTTTGTGCTGGCGAAAGTCTGGGCGATGGTGATGGCGTCAGTAGCACCGCCAGCATTGCAATTGCCATTACCCGATCATTTCCAACCGACTGGCAGGCCGCTTCCTTTAGGCCTGTTACGGCGCGAATACATCATTCTGATTGAGATCGCACTGTCAGCGTTATCGCTGTTGCTTTGCGGCCTTCAGGCAGAACCGCGTTATATTATTTTGGTTCCTGTGCTGTCGGCTATCTGGATTATTGGCAGTCTGACAAGCAAAGCGTACAAAGCAGAAGTTCAGCAACGCCGTGAGGCATTTAATCGCGCGAAAATGGACTATGACCATTTAGTCAGCCAGATCCAACAGTTGGGCGGGCTGGAAGGTTTTATCGCCAAACGGACGATGCTCGAAAAAATGAAGGACGAAATGCTCGGGTTACCGGAAGAAGAAAAACGTGCTCTGGCAGCACTTCACGACACCGCAAGGGAACGGCAGAAGCAGAAGTTTCTGGAGGGATTTTTTATTGATGTTGCCTCTATTCCCGGCGTTGGTCCTGCGCGTAAAGCGGCGTTACGGTCTTTTGGTATTGAAACAGCCGCAGATGTTACCCGTCGTGGCGTTAAGCAAGTGAAAGGGTTTGGCGACCATCTGACCCAGGCGGTTATCGACTGGAAAGCGAGCTGTGAACGCCGTTTTGTGTTCAGGCCGAATGAAGCGATAACGCCAGCAGACAGACAAGCGGTAATGGCGAAAATGACCGCCAAACGACATCGGCTGGAATCGGCGTTGACAGTCGGCGCGACAGAGTTGCAGCGATTCCGCCTTCATGCTCCAGCACGGACCATGCCGTTGATGGAACCGTTACGTCAGGCAGCAGAAAAACTGGCTCAGGCGCAGGCAGATTTAAGCCGCTGCTGAGCCATTTTTCAATTAACGAAACACCACTTCCGCCCAGCGTGCCAGCCCGGCGGTGACGGAGCCAAAGTCATCGCCGCCTGCAATCGGAATGCCTGGCAACTGTTCTGCCAGCGCTTTTTTAATCAGCGGAGAACGGGCGCTACCGCCGGTCAGGTAGATAACGTCCGGTTTTTCCTGGGCGTTATCCAGGGCCAGTTGCACCTGTTCCAGAATCCGCGCCAGTGGCTGGCTGAGGGCGCTTTCCAGCCCTCGCTGGCTAATCAGCGTAGCCAGTTCATTGCTGATAAACGGCAGTGAGGCGCGGGTTTCCGCTACGCTTGAAAGAGCAATTTTGCACTCTTCTGCGCTACGCACCAGGCGATAGCTTAAACGCTGACGCCAGACTTTCTGTAACAGGGCCACTTTTTCCGGTTCGCGGGCATCGCGTACCAGATCGTTAAGCAGACGACAGTTGGCACTACTGTAGAAATCACTCTGCGCAGGTACGTCGTTGATGGCAACCGCATTCCACCACGGCAGGATCGGCAGGGCGATGCCTTTTTCGGTTTCGCCACCCATACCCAGCAGTGGCATCAGGTTTTTAAACGCCAGGGCGATATCCAGATCGTTACCGCCAATACGACAACCACTGTGACCCAGCAGGCTGGCTTCACGATCGAGACGCGAACGCCACTGCGGTCCCATCAGCAGCAATGAACAGTCAGTCGTACCACCGCCGATATCCACCACCAGCACCCGTTTTTCTTCCTGCAAGGTGGCTTCGTAATCCAGCCCAGCCGCGACCGGCTCGTACTGGAATACCACGTCCCTGAATCCGGCACGCTTCGCCGCGCGTTCCAGAATCCCTTGCGCCTGGGCGTTTGCTTCATCGCCGCCCAGCCCCTGGAAGTTGATCGGGCGACCAATCACCGCCTGAGTAATCGCTTCTGGCAGCTGCGCCTGCGCCTGCTGGCGAATGTGCAACATCATTGCGCAGACCAGATCCTCAAACAGCGCTACCTGCTGCGGTTTTAAGCCGCTGGCACCGAGGAACGATTTTGGTGATTTCACAAACCACACTTCTTCTGGATCATCAATGTACTGTGCCAGTGAGGAAAGACCGAACTGCACGCTTTTCGCCGTAACATCGATATCTTCTTCGCGGTTATAACGAATCGCCCGACGCAACAGCGCCTGCGTTTCATCGTCGTCTGCCGGAACATCATGATGGCGGTACAGCCATTCGCTTACCGCTTCACGCGTTGGCGCGCAAAGCATTGAAGGCAGCAGCGTGCTGTCGTTTTCCATTTTTAGCAAGTGCGGTTTACCGTCACGCATGACCGCCACTGAACAGTTTGCTGTACCGTAATCAAAACCAATAAACACGAAATAATCCCCATGCCGGTGAAGAAGGGGCGTGACTTTAGCGAAATGTTGCCGTCGCGACAACCGGAATATGAAAGCAAAGCGCAGCGTCTGAATAACGTTTATGCTGAAAGCGGATGAATAAGGAGATGCGATGTATACCCTGAACTGGCAGCCGCCGTATGACTGGTCGTGGATGTTGGGATTTCTCGCCGCCCGTGCGGTGAGCGGTGTGGAAACGGTCGCGGACAGTTATTATGCCCGTAGTCTGGCGGTGGGCGAATATCGCGGCGTGGTGACTGCTATTCCGGATATAGCCCGCCATACTCTGCACATAAATTTAAGTGCAGGTTTAGAACCAGTTGCCGCAGAGTGTCTGGCGAAAATGAGCCGCCTGTTTGATCTGCAATGTAACCCACAAATTGTTAACGGTGCGTTGGGCAGGTTAGGCGCGGCGCGGCCCGGATTGCGTTTACCCGGCAGTGTTGATGCTTTTGAGCAGGGCGTGCGGGCGATTTTAGGCCAACTGGTGAGCGTGGCGATGGCGGCAAAATTGACTGCCAAAGTGGTACAGCTTTATGGCGAACGGCTGGATGATTTTCCGGAGTATATCTGCTTCCCCACGCCTCAGCGGCTGGCAGCAGCAGACCCGCAGGCATTAAAAGCGTTAGGTATGCCGTTGAAACGGGCAGAGGCGCTGATTCATCTGGCAAATGCGGCGCTGGAGGGCACCTTACCAATGACAATACCGGGCGATGTGGAGCAGGCGATGAAAACGCTGCAAACTTTTCCGGGTATCGGGCGCTGGACGGCGAATTATTTTGCTTTGCGTGGCTGGCAGGCGAAAGATGTTTTCCTGCCGGATGATTATCTGATTAAACAGCGATTTCCGGGAATGACACCGGCGCAAATCCGCCGTTATGCCGAGCGCTGGAAGCCCTGGCGTTCTTATGCGCTGTTGCATATCTGGTATACGGAAGGCTGGCAACCAGACGAAGCATGACGTTGGTCGCCGGATGCGGTGCGAGCGCCTTATCCGGCCTGGGGAATGAGCGATTTGTAGGCATGATAAGACGCGTTAGCGTCGCATCAGGCGATGGGGAGGCACGCCTCAGTTAATCGCGAAATAACTACTATTCACCAGCAAATCCAGCGGTTGGGCATCGGCAATCACCTCACCATAAATCAGATCGACGCCGATGCCAGAAAGCGTATCCATCACTAAGGGTAAAACGACTGGCCCGGCGATGGTTTTCATCCCGAGTCGCTGAGCGTGCCCCTGAATAATCGTAATCAGCATCTCATCCATCAAATTACCCTGCACGTTGGCGCATAACTCACCATCAAGTAGCAGGTAATCTGCCATATTCGCTTTCAGCGAGTTGAAGATTTGCAGATCGCGGCCCACCTGGCTGAGCACTATCCGACATCCCGCCAGCCGCAGTTTTTGCACGCTTTCTGCGTGATCTAAAATCGCTTCAGCCGGAATAATCAGATGTAATAACCGTGGTGGTAGAGGGCTATTTTCCAGCTGCTCAAGCAGATCATTCACCAGCGTGGCGCTACTCAAACCGGCAACGGAAAGGGGGAGGGCGATGCTTATGCCTTTACTGGCAACCGCTTTTGCGGCCTGCTGGAAAAATTCGTGGAATACCCGGCGGTCAAGAGCATGGCTAAGCGCCGGATCGCTGAAGCTACGACGAAATGTTTGTTCATCAATAATCTCGCCTTCGCAACTCCAGAGCTTAAGTGAAATCAGCCACAAATTACGCGCTTCCGGGATCCGTGGCGAAGCGACACCGTGGGCGAGCATCATCAACTGATTCTCTTTAATCATCCGCCACTGTTCATCAAGCGACATCGCCGCCCGTTCGCTATGTGCGGCAGCTTGCTGCGGTTCGTAAACCGTCACCCGGCCCCGGCCACCATTTTTGGAGGCATAACAGGCGATATCAGCCTGCGACATCACTTCTGCCGCCTGATGATTGTTGTCATCAATCAAGGTAATCCCGGCACTGGCACCTACCCGATGCACACGGCCTTCCCATATAAAGTGATAGTCATTCACGGCACTGATAATGCGTGTAGCGATAAAACGCGCGCTTTCAACATTACAGTCTGGTAGCAGCAGACCAAATTCATCCCCACCGAGTCGCGCCAGCACGTCGCTGGAACGCAGCATACTCAGCATTAACGACGCCAGTTCGCGCAGCAAAGCGTCACCCGCCGCATGCCCGGCGCTGTCATTCACCGCTTTAAAGCGATCAAGATCGATAAACACCAGGGCATGTCGCTGATGTGTACTGTTTACCGTTTGCAGCAGGATACGCAGTTGTTTCTCAAAACTGGCGCGGTTGGCGAGATGCGTCAGTGCATCATGGGAGGCGCTGTAGCTCAGCTGGCGCAGCATTTTGCGTGATTCGGTAACGTCCTGAATCACCAGAACCGAACCAATATTGCTGCCGTCCAGAGTACTTAACGGCGTAATACTGTAATGCACGTCGTAACTGCCGCCGCTCCGACAGTGCAACACCACATCTTGCTCGATCGCGGAACGTGAGGTGTCGGCACTGTAAATGTTCTCCATTAATGGTCCGTTGTCGCCAAAAGTAATATGCAACACCGTCAGGAGCGGAACACCTAACGCTTCTTCCTGCGTCCAGCCGCTCATCTTCTCCGCCACTGGATTCATAAAGGTAATTTTCATCGCCATATCAATACAGACCACGGCTTCACCGATGGAATCAAGCGTAATGTGCAGGCGCTCTTTTTCCTGAAACAATGCCTCGTTAAGCTGTTTCACTTCGGTCATATCCATATTGATGCCGAGGAGACGTTCGACTTCGCCTTCTTTATTCAGTACCCGGTTGGCGAGGGCGCGGATATGGCGAATACCGTCTTTTACGGTAATGCGAAATTCCAGTTTAAAGGGCGAGCGTGATTGCAACGAATCACGAATCACTTTTTCGGCATGCTGGCGATCTTCCGGCAGCACGCACTCGTACCACACCTGCCAGTTCGGTTTGATATGTGGAGGAATTTCATACAGCTCGAACATCCGCTTATCCCAGCTAAAAATATTCGGCTTCAACTCCCACTCCCAGGTGCCAATCCCGCCCGCTTCGTTAGCCAGAGTGATGCGCTCCATCAGTTGCTGATTGACCTGTTCGGTGCGTTTTAGCTCGTTAATGTCTTCAATCTGAGCGATAAAATAGAGCGGCGTGCCATCCGTGTGGCGCACCAGTGAGACGGCAAGCAACGCCCAGACAACATCGCCATTGCGGTTGTAGTAGCGTTTTTCCATTGAATAGGTGTTTATTTCACCGCTTATCAGCTTTTCAACCTGTTGGAGATCTTTATTGAGATCCTCCGGCCAGGTCAGTTGCTGAAAGGTGAGTCCGCGCAGCTCTTCCTGACTGTACCCGAGAAACTGGCAGAGCGCTTTGTTGGTTTGCAGCCATTGTCCCTCGGTGCCCACTAACGCCATACCGATAGCGGAATATTCCATCGCGTTCCGAAAGTGGGTTTCGCTTTCGGAAATGTGTTTGCGTTCCGCACGAAAGGCATACATCACCATGGTCATGATGTTGGCGGGCAGCAGGATCAGCAAAAACGGTAGCCACGGCATATGGCTCATCAGGTACGTACGCGGCGTAGCAAGCAGGGAGGGATCCGCGGCCATCATCAGCGACACCATCATCACCGTGGTAAGGAAGATCAAAAAGGCTTCCATTCGTGGCAGACGCACGGCGCTCCACATCAACAGCACAATAATGAAAGTAAAAGGCCACGGCAGATACAGCATCGAAAGCCAGCTTAACGTCAGTGTGATGGCTAACGTGAGCAGCGACTCAAAAAGCAACCGTGGGTTGCGATGGCGCAGCAGATAGTGTGGTTTAAATAACAATCCCAGCGGCACCAGTGCCAGAGCGCCGATGGATTCTGACAGTACCCATATCAAAAATGCCCTGAGAGGATCGTCTCCGGGCGTCAGCAGGACAACCAGAACACCCCCCAACAGAGGCGGAACAATGGCGCTGCCGAGTGCCAGACGCAGCCAGTCAGCCAGATTTTGCAAGGGGTTATACCACGGCAGCAATTTACGTAGCAGCACTGCCCCGACCACGGCTTCAACAATATTGATGGTCGTCCAGGTCATGTTCAGCGAGCTGGTGGAAAAAAGCAGGATGGATGCGGCGATATTTCCCAGCGAACAGCTCAGCGCAATTCCCGGCCACATGCGCCCGGCATGGCGATAAAACGCCACCATCATGATGGACGTCGGGAACCACAGTGGGGCGAGTTGGGTGCCAAACTGCGAAAGCTCAAGCGAGAAAAGGGTAAAGATAAACGAGACTAAACCTAAACTGACCAGGTGAAGCAGCGGGTGGGGCAGGGCAATTAATACATGCTGTGATTGTTTGCTCATTACCGCTTTATCCGCAAGACCTGGTCGCCAGTATTCGTTTCTGTGTTTATGCTAGTACAAAAGTTTTACATTTTATATGCGAATTGCTCATAAAGTGACGTAAAGGCGGATAATTTGCGCAACTGCGTATAACATTTTTTACCTTACATAAAACTGATCAACGTAATTTGCCCCCGGGAATTCTTTGTCAACAATTAACTCTGAGCGCGCGGCAACGCTATTCGACTGGTATCAGACGGATGAAATCCCTATAATTGCCGCGTTTGGCGCTTCGTCGCCCCCTTCCTAACATCCAGGTTAATCAGGTCGCTAAATATATGACTGATCAGTCTCATCAGTGCGTCATTATCGGTATCGCTGGCGCATCGGCTTCCGGCAAGAGTCTTATTGCCAGTACCCTTTATCGTGAATTGCGTGAGCAAGTCGGTGATGAACACATCGGCGTAATTCCCGAAGACTGCTATTACAAAGATCAAAGCCATCTGTCGATGGAAGAACGCGTTAAGACCAACTACGACCATCCCAGCGCGATGGATCACAGTCTGCTGCTTGAGCATTTACAAGCGTTGAAACGCGGCTCGGCAATTGACCTGCCGGTTTACAGCTATGTTGAACATACGCGTATGAAAGAAACGGTGACGGTTGAGCCGAAGAAGGTCATCATTCTCGAAGGCATTTTGTTGCTGACGGATGCGCGTTTGCGTGACGAACTTAACTTCTCCATTTTCGTTGATACCCCGCTGGATATCTGCCTGATGCGCCGCATCAAGCGTGACGTTAACGAGCGTGGGCGTTCAATGGATTCAGTGATGGCGCAATATCAAAAAACCGTGCGCCCGATGTTCCTGCAATTCATTGAGCCTTCTAAACAATATGCGGACATTATCGTGCCGCGCGGCGGGAAAAACCGCATCGCGATCGATATATTGAAAGCGAAAATAAGTCAGTTCTTTGAATAAGCTTGATAAATTGTGTACCGTTCAGTGATAACCTGGTATGCCCTTGACGTAATTGGCGTTAAGGGAGTGATGCGCGAAAGGAGAAAATGCCATGCGTCTGTGTGACCGAGATATTGAAGCCTGGCTTGATGAAGGCCGTTTGTCGATCAACCCACGTCCGCCAGTGGAGCGTATTAACGGCGCGACGGTGGATGTACGCCTGGGCAATAAATTTCGTACCTTCCGTGGTCACACGGCAGCGTTTATCGATCTGAGCGGTCCCAAAGATGAAGTGAGCGCCGCGCTTGACCGCGTGATGAGCGATGAGATCGTTCTCGACGAGGGCGAGGCGTTCTATCTTCACCCAGGAGAGCTGGCGCTGGCGGTGACGCTGGAGTCGGTGACGCTGCCAGCCGATCTGGTGGGCTGGCTGGACGGGCGTTCCTCACTGGCGCGTCTGGGGCTGATGGTGCACGTCACCGCGCACCGCATCGATCCGGGCTGGTCTGGTTGCATTGTGCTGGAGTTCTACAACTCCGGTAAGCTGCCGCTGGCGCTGCGTCCGGGCATGTTAATTGGTGCGCTGAGCTTTGAGCCGCTTTCCGGCCCGGCGGCGCGACCTTACAACCGCCGTGAAGATGCGAAATATCGCAACCAGCAGGGCGCGGTAGCCAGCCGAATCGATAAAGACTAATTCAGGCCCATTGAGGATACCATGAGACGATTTCTGACGACGCTGATGATACTCCTGGTCGTGCTGGTGGCCGGGTTATCTGCGTTAGTGTTGCTGGTGAATCCGAATGATTTCCGCGACTATATGGTCAAGCAAGTTGCTGCACGTAGCGGTTATCAATTGCAGCTCGACGGGCCACTGCGTTGGCACGTCTGGCCGCAGCTTAGTATCCTCTCCGGGCGAATGTCTCTCACCGCCCAGGGCGCAAGCCAGCCACTGGTTCGCGCCGACAACATGCGTCTGGACGTGGCGCTTTTACCACTACTGAGTCATCAACTGAGCGTTAAGCAGGTGATGCTAAAAGGGGCAGTGATCCAACTGACGCCGCAGACGGAAGCGGTGCGCAGTGAAGACGCTCCGGTTGCACCGCGCGACAATACCTTGCCGGATCTGTCAGACGATCGCGGATGGTCGTTTGATATATCCAGTCTTAAGGTGGCGGACAGCGTGCTGGTGTTCCAGCATGAAGATGACGAGCAGGTGACAATCCGCAATATTCGCCTGCAAATGGAACAAGATCCCCAACATCGTGGTTCATTTGAGTTCTCCGGGCGGGTTAATCGCGATCAGCGCGATCTCACGATATCCCTTAACGGTACGGTAGATGCTTCTGATTATCCGCATGATTTAACGGCGGCTATTGAACAAATTAACTGGCAGTTGCAGGGTGCCGATTTACCAAAACAAGGTATTCAGGGGCAGGGGAGTTTCCAGGCCCAGTGGCAGGAGTCACATAAACGCCTTTCATTTAACCAAATTAGTTTGACCGCCAATGATAGTACGCTAAGCGGGCAAGCACAGGTTACGCTGACAGAGAAACCGGAATGGCAGCTGAGGCTGCAATTCCCGCAACTGAATCTTGACAACCTCATCCCGCTTAATGAAACCGCGAATGGTGAAAACGGTGCCGCGCAGCAGGGGCAGAGCCAATCAACGTTGCCGCGCCCGGTCATTTCTTCGCGTATTGATGAACCGGCCTATCAGGGACTGCAAGGCTTTACGGCTGATATTTTGTTGCAGGCCAGTAACGTGCGCTGGCGCGGAATGAATTTTACAGATGTTGCCACGCAAATGACCAACAAGTCGGGTTTGCTGGAAATTACTCAACTGCAGGGCAAACTTAACGGTGGACAGGTTTCACTGCCGGGCACGCTGGACGCGACATCAATAAATCCGCGGATAAACTTCCAGCCACGGCTGGAAAACGTTGAGATTGGTACCATTCTGAAGGCGTTTAACTATCCGATTTCGTTGACCGGAAAAATGTCACTGGCTGGTGATTTCTCCGGTGCTGACATAGATGCCGACGCATTCCGCCACAACTGGCAAGGACAGGCACATGTCGAAATGACCGACACGCGCATGGAAGGGATGAACTTCCAGCAGATGATTCAGCAAGCGGTAGAGCGTAATGGCGGTGATGTGAAGGCCGCTGAAAACTTTGATAACGTGACGCGGCTTGACCGCTTTACCACCGATTTGACGTTGAAGGATGGCGTCGTGACGTTAAACGACATGCAAGGTCAATCGCCTGTGCTGGCGCTGACAGGGGAAGGCATGTTGAATCTGGCAGATCAAACCTGCGACACCCAGTTTGATATTCGGGTCGTGGGTGGCTGGAACGGGGAAAGCAAACTGATTGATTTCCTGAAAGAAACGCCAGTACCGCTGCGGGTTTATGGCAACTGGCAGCAACTCAATTACAGCCTGCAAGTGGATCAGTTACTGCGCAAACATCTACAGGACGAAGCGAAACGTCGCCTGAATGACTGGGCCGAGCGGAATAAAGATTCCCGTAATGGCAAAGATGTGAAGAAGTTGCTGGAGAAGATGTAGGTTACCAGGTGACCAGTCCTGTAGGCCTGATAAGACGCGTAAAGCGTCGCATCAGGCGTTCGTGGCGGCATCATTATATTCTGAATATGTAAGATCGAAGGCTGTTCCGTTCACTTGATGTTCCTCGCTACTATGGAACGCTCAAGCCGGTGAACGTGCCAGGGTGGCTCAATCTCCACCACCCTGGCAACCCGGGCTCCCGGCGGTAAATCGCCGATGGCGCGGTTCCCTCATCTTATTCCTTTCGGCTATTGGGTAAAATGACCGATACCATCACACCTCGTACTCCATCTCGCCATCCTTACGCAGCGGTATAATCTGCACCTTCTGCACGCGATGGCTTTCTACCTGCAACGTTTTAAGCAAATAATCCCCCACCTGAACTTCTTCGCCAGGTTTTGGAATACGCTGCAAATACTCCATCAACAGCCCGGCAATGGTGTGATATTCACGTTTTTCATCCAGCGGCAGCGGCACATATTGCACCAGATCCTCCAGCGGCATATGACCATTCGCCGTCCAGGAACCGTCCGCATTCTTCTGAATATCATGGCGGGCGTCGATCTCTTCCACTTCGTTCGGTAAGTTACCGGCAATGGTTTCAGTGACGTCACTTAATGTCACAATCCCTTCCACCGAGCCAAACTCATCCACCACAAAAGCAAAGTGCGTGCGGGCATTACGGAACTGCTCCAGGGCAGGTAACAACGGCAAGGTTTCCGGGAACACCAGCGGCTGGCGAATCAACACCCGCAGGTTGAGCGGTTCGCCGCGCAGAGACTGTTGTAGCAGGTCGATAACGTGAACAACACCGAGCAAATCTTCTGCGTCATCACCGTCGGTAACCACCAGCCGCGTATGCTGATTTCGCTCCAGCAACTGGCGGATTTCTTCTTCCGGCGCGTTGAGATCGATATGCTCAATATCGTGGCGCGACGTCATAATGCTGCTGACGGTACGCTGGTTAAGATTAAGTACCCGCTCAATCATCCGCCGTTCCTGCGGATTAAAGATCTGCTGGTTACCATGATCCACCAGCATGGACGCGGTTTCGGCGTCCAGTTCCGCATCTTCTTTTTGCCCGCTAAGCAGGCGCATTACCGCTTCGGTAGTCCGCTGGCGCAGCGTCTGGTTAGCGGAAAGAAAACGTCGCCGGTTAAAGATAGCCAACTGATTGAGCGCCTCGATCATCACCGAGAAACCAATGGCAGCGTACAGGTAGCCTTTCGGAATGACGAAGCCGAAACCTTCTGCCACCAGGCTAAAGCCAATCATCAACAGGAAGCTTAAGCAGAGAATAACGATGGTCGGGTGGCTATTAACGAACTGGGTTAACGGCTTGCTGGCCATCAACATCAGGCTGATAGCGATAACCACGGCGGCCATCATGACCAGTAAATGGTCGACCATCCCGACGGCGGTAATCACTGAGTCGAGTGAGAAAATGGCGTCCAGTACCACAATTTGCGTCACCACGCCCCAGAACTTCGCACCTTTGCGTTGTGTGGGATTATTGCTGTCTTTCCCTTCCAGCCGTTCGTTCAGCTCCATCGTGGCTTTGAACAACAGGAAGAAACCACCAAACAGCATGATTAAGTCGCGGGCGCTAAAGGTAAACGAGCGGAAGCTGAACAGCGGTTGAGTCAGGGTGACCAGCCAGGAGATTGACGCCAGCAGTAACAGGCGCATTAACATCGCCAGCAGCAGCCCGGTAACCCGTGCGCGGTCGCGCTGCTTCGGCGGTAGTTTTTCGGCGAGGATGGCAATAAAGACCAGGTTATCAATGCCGAGGACCAGTTCGATCACAATCAGCGTGATTAACCCGGCCCAGATAGACGGATCGGCAATCCATTCCATAGTAAGTACAAAACCTATTCGTTGTATGACAAATGTCACAATTCGATCATGGATAAATCGGGGCAAAAATGCAATGTTGCAGCACTATTTATCTCATATTATTTGAGGGTAATAACCTCACATTATCCCTGAATTAAAAGTGGTAATAATAAAACATTATTTAAGAAATATCGCATGTGGAGGCGCAATATTAAATATTGTCAACCTAAAGAAACTCCTAAAAACCATATTGAATGACACTTAATATAATTCTTAAAAATAGCCAATTACCGAATTGTTATCTTGCCTGCTATTCCGTTAGCTGTAACACTTCCTCCTGCATTATTGGAAAGCCAATATTCAATTACCATAATGTCACCTTATATTCGGAAGTTAATTTCCGTAATAACCCTTTCTCATCAACGACTGCATGCTGAGAGGGTGTGAAAAATTAAACTAAATCAGTGTATTGGTAGCTAAAAAGCCAGGGGCGGTAGCGTGTCTGGATGCCTGAAAGACCAGTCTGAATTATTCTGTCAATAGCCTGCGGATGAAATCAATTTTTTTAGGACTGATGCCAGTTAAATTTTTATTCAATTAACTGCAAGGTAAATGTGCATGGCGACATTGCTATTAATAGTGCACAGGATAATTACTCTGCCAAAGTGATAAATAAACAATGATGAAATCCAAAATGAAATTGATGCCATTATTGGTGTCAGTAACCTTGATAAGCGGTTGCACAGTACTTCCGGGCAGCAATATGTCGACGATGGGCAAAGACGTCATCAAACAGCAGGACGCTGATTTCGATCTCGACAAAATGGTGAATGTTTATCCGCTGACCCCGCGCCTGATTGACCAATTACGCCCACGCCCGAATGTAGCGCGCCCCAATATGACGCTGGAAAGTGAGATCGCGAATTACCAGTATCGCGTCGGGCCGGGGGACGTTCTTAATGTCACCGTCTGGGATCACCCGGAACTCACCACGCCAGCCGGTCAGTACCGCAGCTCCAGCGACACCGGCAACTGGGTACAGCCTGACGGCACTATGTTTTACCCGTATATCGGCAAGGTCCACGTAGTCGGGAAAACGCTCGCTGAAATCCGCAGTGATATTACCGGGCGCTTAGCGACGTACATCGCTGACCCGCAGGTGGACGTTAATATCGCCGCCTTCCGCTCACAAAAGGCCTATATCTCCGGTCAGGTGAATAAATCCGGTCAACAGGCGATCACCAACGTGCCACTGACTATTCTCGACGCCATCAACGCCGCAGGTGGCCTGACCGACACCGCTGACTGGCGCAACGTGGTGCTAACACACAATGGTCGTGAAGAGCGCATTTCTTTGCAGGCGCTGATGCAAAACGGCGACCTCAACCAGAATCGCCTGCTTTACCCCGGCGATATTCTCTACGTGCCACGTAATGATGATCTGAAAGTATTTGTGATGGGTGAAGTGAAGAAACAGAGCACCCTGAAAATGGACTTTAGCGGCATGACCCTGACTGAAGCCCTGGGCAATGCTGAAGGCATCGACATGACCACCTCCAACGCCAGCGGCATCTTTGTCATTCGTCCGCTGAAAGGCGAGGGCGGGCGTAACGGCAAGATTGCCAATATCTACCAGCTGGATATGTCCGATGCCACGTCGCTGGTGATGGCGACAGAATTCCGCCTGCAACCTTATGACGTGGTGTATGTCACCACCGCCCCGGTTTCCCGCTGGAACCGTCTGATCAATCAGTTGCTGCCAACTATTAGCGGTGTCCGTTACATGACGGATACAGCCAGCGACATTCATAACTGGTAATCGTCATGTTTAACAACATCTTAGTTGTCTGTGTCGGCAATATTTGCCGTTCCCCGACGGCGGAACGCTTACTGCAACGTTATCACCCGGAGCTGAAAGTGGAGTCCGCTGGACTCGGCGCGCTGGTCGGTAAGGGCGCTGATCCTACCGCTATCAGCGTCGCCGCAGAACATCAACTGTCTCTGGAAGGTCACTGTGCCCGTCAAATCAGCCGCCGTCTGTGTCGCAACTACGACCTGATTTTGACCATGGAAAAGCGCCATATCGAACGCTTATGCGAGATGGCACCGGAGATGCGCGGCAAAGTGATGCTGTTTGGTCACTGGGATAACGAATGTGAAATCCCCGATCCGTATCGCAAAAGCCGGGAAACGTTTGCAGCGGTGTACACATTACTTGAACGGTCTGCCCGCCAGTGGGCGCAGGCATTGAACGCAGAGCAGGTATAAGAATGACAGAAAAAGTAAAACAACATGCCGCTCCGGTAACGGGCAGTGATGAAATCGATATTGGTCGCCTGGTCGGCACCGTCATTGAAGCGCGCTGGTGGGTGATTGGCATCACCGCTGTATTTGCCCTCTGTGCCGTGGTTTACACCTTCTTCGCCACGCCGATTTATAGTGCCGACGCACTGGTACAAATCGAGCAAAACAGCGGCAATTCGTTAGTGCAGGACATTGGTTCGGCATTAGCCAACAAACCGCCTGCATCGGACGCCGAGATCCAGTTGATTCGTTCGCGTCTGGTGCTTGGTAAAACGGTGGACGATCTCGACCTCGATATTGCGGTGAGCAAAAACACGTTCCCGATTTTCGGTGCGGGCTGGGATCGTTTGATGGGACGTCAGAACGAGACGGTGAAAGTGACCACCTTTAACCGCCCGAAAGAGATGGCGGATCAGGTGTTTACGCTTAATGTGCTGGACGATAAAAACTACACCCTGAGCAGTGATGGCGGCTTTAGCGCCCGTGGACAAGCGGGCCAGATGCTGAAAAAAGAAGGCGTCACGCTGATGGTTGAAGCCATTCACGCCCGCCCGGGCAGTGAGTTTACCGTCACCAAATACTCCACGCTGGGGATGATCAATCAACTGCAAAACAGCCTGACGGTAACGGAGAACGGCAAAGACGCAGGCGTACTGAGCCTGACTTATACCGGTGAAGATCGCGAACAGATCCGCGACATTCTTAATAGCATCGCCCGTAACTATCAGGAACAAAATATTGAGCGCAAATCGGCGGAAGCGTCGAAAAGCCTCGCTTTCCTCGCGCAACAGTTACCGGAAGTACGTAGCCGCCTTGATGTTGCCGAAAACAAACTGAATGCCTTCCGTCAGGATAAAGATTCTGTTGATCTGCCGCTGGAAGCGAAAGCGGTGCTCGATTCGATGGTGAACATCGACGCGCAGTTGAACGAACTGACCTTTAAAGAGGCGGAAATCTCCAAGCTGTACACCAAAGTTCACCCGGCGTACCGCACGCTGCTGGAGAAACGTCAGGCGCTGGAAGACGAAAAAGCCAAACTTAACGGTCGCGTAACGGCGATGCCGAAAACCCAGCAGGAGATTGTCCGTCTGACCCGCGATGTCGAGTCTGGTCAGCAGGTCTATATGCAACTGCTGAATAAAAAGCAGGAGCTGAAAATCACCGAAGCCAGCACCGTCGGCGATGTGCGCATTGTTGACCCGGCAATCACTCAGCCTGGTGTGCTAAAACCGAAGAAAGGGCTGATTATCCTTGGGGCGATTATTCTTGGCCTGATGCTCTCTATCGTGGGTGTGCTGCTGCGCTCGTTGTTTAATCGCGGCATCGAAAGCCCGCAGGTGCTGGAAGAACACGGTATCAGCGTCTATGCCAGCATCCCGTTGTCGGAATGGCAGAAAGCGCGCGATAGCGTCAAAACCATCAAAGGGATTAAACGCTATAAACAGAGCCAGCTACTGGCGGTGGGGAATCCAACCGATCTGGCGATTGAAGCCATCCGCAGTCTGCGTACCAGTCTGCACTTCGCGATGATGCAGGCGCAGAACAATGTGTTGATGATGACCGGGGTTAGCCCGTCAATCGGTAAAACCTTTGTCTGCGCCAACCTGGCGGCGGTGATCAGCCAGACCAATAAACGCGTGTTGTTGATCGACTGCGATATGCGCAAAGGCTACACCCACGAGCTGTTGGGCACCAATAACGTCAATGGCCTGTCGGAAATTCTGATTGGTCAGGGCGATATTACTACCGCAGCTAAACCGACCTCTATTGCCAAATTTGACCTGATCCCGCGCGGTCAGGTGCCGCCAAATCCTTCTGAACTGTTGATGAGCGAACGCTTTGCCGAACTGGTGAACTGGGCGAGTAAAAACTATGACCTGGTGTTGATTGATACGCCGCCGATTCTGGCAGTGACCGATGCGGCAATTGTTGGTCGTCATGTCGGAACCACATTAATGGTGGCGCGTTATGCGGTCAACACATTGAAAGAAGTGGAAACCAGTCTGAGCCGCTTTGAGCAAAACGGTATTCCGGTGAAAGGGGTGATTCTGAACTCCATCTTCCGCCGCGCCAGCGCGTATCAGGATTATGGCTATTACGAATACGAATATAAGTCGGATGCGAAATAACGACGCCTGCATTCGCACCGCCCCGTAGGCCGGATAAGGCGTTCACGCCGCATCCGGCAAGCAAACCAGCTCATAAGCCGGGAGAACAACCTATGAAAGACAATCCGCTGATCTCAATCTATATGCCGACCTGGAACCGCCAACAACTGGCGATTCGGGCGATAAAATCGGTCCTGCGCCAGGACTACAGTAACTGGGAGATGATCATCGTGGATGATTGCTCCACCTCCTGGGAACAACTGCAACAGTACGTCAGCGCCCTCAACGATCCGCGTATCACCTACATTCACAACGACATTAACAGCGGGGCGTGCGCGGTACGTAACCAGGCGATTATGCTGGCGCAAGGGGAATACATTACCGGGATCGATGACGATGATGAATGGACGCCCAACCGTCTGAGCGTCTTCCTCGCCCATAAACAGCAACTGGTCACACACGCCTTTTTGTACGCTAACGACTACGTTTGCCAGGGCGAAGTCTATTCCCAACCGGCAAGCTTGCCGCTGTATCCCAAATCGCCGTATTCACGCCGCCTGTTCTACAAACGCAATATCATTGGCAATCAGGTCTTTACCTGGGCATGGCGTTTCAAAGATTGTTTGTTCGATACCGAACTAAAAGCGGCACAGGATTACGACATCTTCCTGCGGATGGTGGTGGAGTATGGCGAACCGTGGAAAGTGGAAGAGGCGACGCAGATCCTGCATATCAATCACGGTGAAATGCAGATCACCTCGTCACCGAAAAAATTCTCCGGATACTTCCACTTTTACCGCAAGCACAAAGACAAATTTGACCGTGCCAGTAAAAAATATCAGCTGTTTACCCTCTACCAGATCCGCAATAAACGTATGACCTGGCGCACTTTGCTGACGCTGCTGTCGGTGCGTAACGGCAAACGTCTGGCTGATGGTATTCGGGGGCGCTAAAGATGCTGGAAGATCTGCGCGCCAACAGCTGGAGTTTACGTCCGTGCTGCATGGTTCTAGCGTATCGCGTCGCTCATTTTTGTTCGGTGTGGCGCAAAAAGAACGTCCTCAACAATATTTGGGCGGCCCCTCTGCTGGTGCTGTATCGCATTATCACCGAATGCTTTTTCGGTTATGAAATCCAGGCTGCCGCGACCATTGGCCGCCGCTTTACTATCCATCACGGTTACGCCGTAGTGATCAATAAAAACGTGGTGGCGGGGGATGATTTCACCATTCGCCACGGCGTCACTATCGGCAATCGTGGTGCCGATAACATGGCATGTCCACATATTGGCAACGGCGTCGAACTCGGTGCCAACGTTATTATTCTTGGTGATATCACGCTTGGTAACAACGTCACCGTGGGTGCGGGCAGCGTGGTGCTCGACTCTGTCCCGGACAACGCGCTGGTGGTGGGAGAAAAAGCGCGAGTGAAGGTAATTAAATGAATATTTTGCAATTTAATGTGCGACTGGCGGAAGGCGGGGCAGCAGGTGTGGCGTTAGATCTCCACCAGCGTGCGCTGCAACAGGGGCTAGCGTCACATTTTGTCTACGGTTACGGCAAAGGCGGCAAAGAGAGCGTCAGCCATCAAAACTATCCGCAGGTCATCAAACATACGCCGCGGATGACTGCAATGGCGAATATTGTCCTGTTTCGTCTGTTTAATCGCGATCTGTTTGGCAATTTCAATGAGTTATATCGCACCATTACTCGTACACCGGGTCCGGTGGTCCTGCATTTTCATGTGCTGCACAGCTACTGGCTAAATCTTAAGAGCGTGGTGCGCTTTTGCGAAAAGGTGAAAAACCATAAACCGGACGTCACTCTGGTCTGGACGCTGCACGACCACTGGAGCGTTACCGGACGCTGCGCCTTTACCGACGGTTGTGAAGGCTGGAAAACGGGCTGCCAGAAATGCCCGACCTTAAATAACTATCCGCCGGTGAAGATTGATCGGGCGCACCAGCTGGTGGCGGGCAAACGCCAGTTATTCCGTGAGATGCTGGCGCTGGGCTGTCAGTTTATTTCCCCCAGCCAGCATGTGGCTGACGCTTTCAATAGCCTGTACGGTCCAGGGCGTTGCCGGATTATCAATAATGGTATTGATATGGCAACCGAAGCGATTCTGGCGGATCTGCCTCCGGTGCGCGAAACCCAGGGCAAGCCGAAAATCGCTGTGGTGGCGCATGACCTGCGTTACGACGGCAAGACTAACCAGCAACTGGTGCGTGAGATGATGGCGCTGGGCGACAAAATTGAACTGCATACCTTTGGTAAGTTCTCGCCGTTCACCGCTGGCAACGTGGTTAATCACGGCTTTGAAACTGACAAGCGCAAGTTGATGAGCGCGCTCAATCAGATGGATGCGCTGGTGTTCAGTTCTCGCGTCGATAACTACCCGCTGATTTTGTGTGAGGCGCTATCGATTGGCGTGCCGGTGATTGCCACCCATAGCGACGCGGCGCGGGAAGTGTTGCAAAAATCCGGCGGTAAAACCGTCAGCGAAGAAGAGGTGCTGCAACTGGTGCAATTAAGCAAACCGGAAATCGCGCAGGCGATATTTGGTACCACGCTGGCTGAGTTCAGCAAACGCAGCCGTGCCGCTTACAGTGGACAACAGATGCTGGAGGAGTATGTCAACTTCTATCAGAATCTGTAGCTACCTGCTGCTGCCGCTGATCTACCTGCTGGTTAACGTCAAAATCGCCCAGCTTGGTGAAAGTTTCCCCATCACTATCGTCACTTTTTTACCTGTCTTGTTACTGCTGTTTTTAGAACGCATCAGCGTTAAAAAATTGATGATTGCCTTAGGGATTGGTGCGGGACTCACGGCGTTTAACTACCTGTTTGGTCAGTCGTTGGATGCCAGTAAATACGTCACTTCAACCATGCTGTTTGTCTATATTGTGATCATTATTGGCATGGTGTGGAGTATTCGCTTTAAAACGATTTCGCCACACAACCATCGCAAGATATTACGTTTCTTTTATCTGGTGGTCGGGCTGGTGGTGGCGCTGGCGGCGGTGGAGATGGCGCAAATTATCCTCACCGGCGGCAGCAGTATTATGGAGTCGATATCGAAATATCTGATTTACAGCAACAGCTATGTACTGAATTTCATTAAATTCGGCGGCAAGCGCACGACAGCACTTTATTTCGAACCGGCATTTTTCGCTCTGGCATTAATCTCAATTTGGCTCAGCATCAAACAGTTTGGTATCAAAACGCCTAAAACCGATGCTATGATTCTCGCAGGGATAATATTATCCGGATCGTTTTCAGGGGTTATGACCTTTATCCTGTTTTATTTGCTGGAGTGGGCATTTCAATATCTGAATAAAGAGGCGATTAAGAAAAAGTTACCGTTAGCATTGATTTCTCTGGCTGTATTCCTGGTTGGTGTGGTAATCGCGTTTCCTTATATTTCCACCCGTCTGGGCGATTTAGGTACGGAAGGATCGTCATCGTATTATCGTATTGTCGGTCCGCTGGTGATGGTCGGTTATTCTTTGACCCATATTGACGGTGTAGTCAGATTTGGCTCACTTTATGAATATGTCGCATCATTCGGAATATTTAACGGTGCGGATGTCGGAAAAACCATAGACAATGGTTTGTATCTGCTGATTATTTATTTTTCCTGGTTCGCGGTGTTTTTATCGCTGTGGTACATGGGGAAAGTGATAAAAATGATGATCAACGCTTTTGGTGATAACCGCAATTTTCGCGTGCAATTATATCTTTTTACTCCGGTTTCGCTGTTTTTTACCGGTTCGATATTTAGCCCGGAATATGCATTTTTAATCGTCTGTCCGTTTATTTTGCGAAAAGCGTTAAATATTACGAGGTAAGAATAAGAACATGTTGCTTAGCATAATCACTGTCGCGTTTCGTAACCTCGAAGGGATAGTCAAAACACATGCCTCGCTGGCGCATCTGGCGCAGGCGGACGATATCAGCTTCGAATGGATTGTTGTCGATGGCGGTTCCAACGACGGTACCCGTGAGTATCTGGAGAATCTCAATAGTATCTATAACCTACGCTTTGTCAGCGAGCCAGATAACGGTATCTACGACGCCATGAACAAGGGCATTGCGATGGCACAAGGCAAGTTCGCGTTGTTTCTCAACTCGGGCGATATTTTTCATCAGGATGCCGCAAATTTTGTTCGTAAGTTAAAAATGCAAAAAGATAACGTGATGATCACCGGCGATGCGCTGCTGGATTTTGGCGACGGGCATAAAATTAAGCGTAGTACTAAACCGGGTTGGTATATTTATCACAGCCTGCCCGCCAGCCATCAGGCGATATTTTTCCCGGTATCCGGTTTGAAAAAATGGCGTTATGACCTGGAATATAAAGTTTCTTCTGATTACGCGCTGGCAGCTAAAATGTATAAAGCAGGTTATGCATTTAAAAAACTCAATGGCCTGGTGTCTGAATTTTCCATGGGTGGGGTATCAACCACCAATAATATGGAATTGTGTGCTGACGCCAAAAAAGTCCAACGGCAGATATTACATGTGCCTGGCTTCTGGGCAGAATTATCCTGGCATTTACGCCAGCGTACTACCTCAAAGACGAAAGCCTTATATAACAAAAGCTGAATATACTCGTCATACTTCAAGTTGCATGTGCTGCGGATGCGTTCGTTCACCCCAGTCACTTACTTATGTAAGCTCCTGGGGATTCACTCTCTTGCCGCCTTCCTGCAACTCGAATTATTTAGAGTACATAAGGAAGACCAATGCAAGATTTAAGCGGTTTCTCGGTGCCGAAAGGGTTCCGGGGCGGCAACGCTATTAAAGTGCAATTATGGTGGGCAGTACAGGCAACAATATTTGCCTGGTCGCCACAAGTATTGTATCGCTGGCGGGCATTTTTATTACGTTTATTCGGCGCAAAAATAGGAAAAAACGTAGTTATTCGTCCGTCAGTAAAAATTACCTATCCGTGGAAATTAACCTTAGGTGATTACGCGTGGGTCGGCGATGACGTCAATTTATATACCCTCGGTGAAATAACCATTGGCGCACATTCGGTGATATCGCAAAAAAGTTATTTATGCACCGGTAGCCACGACCATGCAAGTCAACATTTCACCATTAACGCCACGCCTATTGTGATTGGCGAGAAATGCTGGCTGGCAACCGATGTCTTTGTTGCCCCAGGCGTCACAATCGGCGACGGCACCGTCGTGGGTGCACGAAGCAGTGTTTTTAAATCGCTTCCGGCAAATGTGGTTTGCCGGGGGAATCCCGCAGTGGTGATACGCGAACGCGTTGAAACTGAATAAATTCAAAAATACAGAGGAATAAGACATGTCAAAAGTTGCTCTCATCACCGGTGTAACCGGACAAGACGGTTCTTACCTGGCAGAGTTTCTGCTGGAAAAAGGTTACGAGGTGCATGGTATTAAGCGTCGCGCATCGTCATTCAACACCGAGCGCGTGGATCACATTTATCAGGATCCGCACACCTGCAACCCGAAATTCCATCTGCATTATGGCGACCTGAGTGATACCTCTAACCTGACGCGCATTTTGCGTGAAGTACAGCCGGATGAAGTGTACAACCTGGGCGCAATGAGCCACGTTGCGGTCTCTTTTGAGTCACCAGAATATACCGCTGACGTCGACGCGATGGGTACGCTGCGCCTGCTGGAGGCGATCCGCTTCCTCGGTCTGGAAAAGAAAACTCGTTTCTATCAGGCTTCCACCTCTGAACTGTATGGTCTGGTGCAGGAAATTCCGCAGAAAGAAACCACGCCGTTCTACCCGCGATCTCCGTATGCGGTCGCCAAACTGTACGCCTACTGGATCACCGTTAACTACCGCGAATCCTACGGCATGTACGCTTGTAACGGTATTCTCTTCAACCATGAATCCCCGCGCCGCGGCGAAACCTTCGTTACCCGCAAAATCACCCGCGCAATCGCCAACATCGCCCAGGGGCTGGAGTCGTGCCTGTACCTCGGCAATATGGATTCCCTGCGTGACTGGGGCCACGCCAAAGACTACGTAAAAATGCAGTGGATGATGCTGCAACAGGAACAGCCGGAAGATTTCGTTATCGCGACCGGCGTTCAGTACTCCGTACGTCAGTTCGTGGAAATGGCAGCGGCACAGCTGGGCATCAAACTGCGCTTTGAAGGCACGGGTGTTGAAGAGAAGGGCATTGTGGTTTCCGTCACCGGGCATGACGCGCCGGGCGTTAAACCGGGTGATGTGATTATCGCCGTTGATCCGCGTTACTTCCGTCCGGCAGAAGTTGAAACGCTGCTCGGCGACCCGACCAAAGCGCACGAAAAACTGGGCTGGAAACCGGAAATCACCCTCAGAGAGATGGTGTCTGAAATGGTGGCTAATGACCTCGAAGCGGCGAAAAAACACTCTCTGCTGAAATCTCACGGCTACGACGTGGCGATCGCGCTGGAGTCATAAGCATGAGTAGACAACGCATTTTTATCGCTGGCCATCGCGGAATGGTCGGTTCCGCCATCACGCGGCAGCTCGAACAGCGCGGTGATGTGGAACTGGTATTACGCATCCGCGACGAGCTGAACCTGCTGGACAGCCGCGCGGTGCATGATTTCTTTGCCAGCGAACGTATTGACCAGGTCTATCTGGCGGCGGCGAAAGTGGGCGGCATTGTTGCCAACAACACGTATCCGGCGGATTTCATCTACCAGAACATGATGATTGAGAGCAACATCATTCACGCCGCGCATCAGAACGACGTGAACAAACTGCTGTTTCTCGGATCGTCCTGTATCTACCCGAAACTGGCAAAACAGCCGATGGCAGAAAGCGAGTTGTTGCAGGGTACGCTGGAGCCGACCAACGAGCCTTATGCCATTGCCAAAATCGCCGGGATCAAACTGTGCGAATCATACAACCGCCAGTATGGACGCGATTACCGCTCTGTCATGCCGACCAACCTGTACGGGCCGCATGACAACTTCCACCCGAGTAATTCGCATGTGATCCCTGCATTGCTGCGTCGCTTCCACGAGGCGACGGCACAGAATGCACCGGACGTGGTGGTATGGGGCAGCGGTACACCGATGCGTGAATTCCTGCACGTCGATGATATGGCGGCGGCGAGCATTCATGTCATGGAGCTGGCGCACGAAGTCTGGCTGGAGAACACCCAGCCGATGCTGTCGCACATTAACGTCGGTACGGGCGTTGACTGCACTATCCGCGAGCTGGCGCAAACCATCGCCAAAGTGGTGGGTTACAAAGGTCGGGTGGTTTTTGATGCCAGCAAACCGGATGGTACGCCGCGCAAACTGCTTGATGTGACGCGCCTGCATCAGCTTGGCTGGTATCACGAAATCTCACTGGAAGCGGGGCTTGCCAGCACTTACCAGTGGTTCCTTGAGAATCAAGACCGCTTTCGGGGGTAATGATGTTTTTACGTCAGGAAGACTTTGCCACGGTAGTGCGCTCCACCCCGCTTGTCTCTCTCGACTTTATTGTCGAGAACAGTCGCGGCGAGTTTCTGCTTGGCAAAAGAACCAACCGCCCGGCGCAGGGTTACTGGTTTGTGCCGGGAGGGCGCGTGCAGAAAGACGAAACGCTGGAAGCCGCATTTGAGCGGCTGACGATGGCGGAACTGGGGCTGCGTCTGCCGATAACAGCAGGCCAGTTTTACGGTGTCTGGCAGCACTTTTATGACGATAACTTCTCCGGCACGGATTTCACCACTCACTATGTGGTGCTCGGTTTTCGCTTCAGAGTAGCGGAAGAAGAACTGTTACTGCCGGATGAGCAGCATGACGATTACCGCTGGCTGACGCCGGACGCACTGCTCGCCAGTGACAATGTTCACGCTAACAGCCGCGCCTATTTTCTCGCTGAGAAGCGTGCCGGAGTACCCGGATTATGAAAATACTGGTCTACGGCATTAACTACTCGCCGGAGTTAACCGGCATCGGCAAATACACTGGCGAGATGGTGGAATGGCTGGTAGCACAAGGTCATGAGGTGCGGGTCATTACCGCACCGCCTTACTACCCGCAGTGGCAGGTGGGCGAGAACTATTCCGCCTGGCGCTACAAACGAGAAGAGGGGGCCGCCACGGTGTGGCGCTGCCCGCTGTACGTGCCAAAACAGCCGAGCACCCTGAAACGCCTGTTACATCTCGGCAGTTTTGCCGTCAGCAGTTTCTTTCCTCTGATGGCGCAACGTCGCTGGAAGCCGGATCGCATTATCGGCGTGGTGCCAACGCTGTTTTGCACGCCGGGAATGCGCCTGCTGGCGAAACTCTCTGGTGCGCGTACCGTGCTGCATATTCAGGATTACGAAGTGGACGCCATGCTGGGGCTGGGCCTTGCCGGAAAAGGCAAAGGCGGCAAAGTTGCACAGCTGGCAACGGCGTTCGAACGTAGCGGACTGCATAACGTCGATAACGTCTCCACGATTTCGCGCTCAATGATGAATAAAGCCATCGAAAAAGGCGTGGCGGCGGAAAACGTCATCTTCTTCCCCAACTGGTCGGAAATTGCCCGTTTTCAGCATATTGCAGATGCCGATGTTGATGCCCTTCGTAACCAGCTTGGCCTGCCGGATAACAAAAAAATCATTCTTTACTCCGGCAATATTGGTGAAAAGCAGGGGCTGGAAAACGTTATTGAAGCTGCCGATCTCCTGCGCGATGAACCGCTGATTTTTGCCATTGTCGGGCAGGGCGGCGGCAAAGCGCGGCTGGAAAAAATGGCGCAACAGCGTGGTCTGCGCAACATGCAATTTTTTCCGCTGCAATCGTATGACGCTTTACCCGCACTGCTGAAGATGGGCGATTGCCATCTGGTGGTGCAAAAACGCGGCGCGGCAGATGCCGTATTGCCGTCGAAACTGACCAATATTCTGGCGGTAGGCGGTAACGCGGTGATTACTGCAGAAGCCCACACAGAACTGGGACAGCTTTGCGAAACCTTTCCGGGCATTGCGGTTTGCGTTGAACCGGAATCGGTCGAGGCGCTGGTGGCGGGGATTCGTCAGGCGCTCCTGCTGCCCAAACACAACACGGTGGCACGTGAATATGCCGAACGCACGCTCGATAAAGAGAACGTGTTACGTCAATTTATAAATGATATTCGGGGATAATTATGGCGCAGTCGAAACTCTATCCAGTTGTGATGGCAGGTGGCTCCGGTAGCCGCTTATGGCCGCTTTCCCGCGTACTTTACCCCAAGCAGTTTTTATGCCTGAAAGGCGATCTCACCATGCTGCAAACCACCATCTGCCGCCTGAAAGGCGTAGAGTGCGAAAGCCCGGTGGTGATTTGCAATGAGCAGCACCGCTTTATTGTCGCGGAACAGCTGCGCCAACTGAACAAACTCACCGAGAACATTATTCTCGAACCGGCAGGGCGTAACACTGCACCAGCCATTGCGCTGGCGGCGCTGGCGGCAACACGTCATAGTCCGGAGAGCGACCCGTTAATGCTGGTGCTGGCGGCGGATCATGTGATTGCCGATGAAGACGCGTTCCGTGCCGCCGTGCGTAATGCCATGCCGTATGCCGAAGCGGGCAAGCTGGTGACCTTTGGCATTGTGCCGGATCTACCAGAAACCGGTTATGGCTATATTCTTCGCGGTGAAGTATCTGCGGGCGAGCAGGATACGGTGGCCTTTGAAGTGGCGCAGTTTGTCGAAAAACCGAATCTGGAAACCGCCCAGGCCTATGTGGCAAGCGGCGAATATTACTGGAACAGCGGCATGTTCCTGTTCCGTGCCGGACGCTATCTCGAAGAACTGAAAAAATATCGTCCGGATATTCTCGATGCCTGCGAAAAAGCGATGAGCGCCGTCGATCCGGATCTCGATTTTATTCGCGTGGATGAAGAAGCGTTTCTCGCCTGCCCGGAAGAGTCGGTGGATTACGCGGTCATGGAACGTACGGCAGATGCCGTTGTGGTGCCGATGGATGCGGGCTGGAGCGATGTCGGTTCCTGGTCCTCTTTATGGGAGATCAGCGCCCACACCGCGGAAGGCAACGTTTGCCACGGCGATGTGATTAATCACAAAACTGAAAACAGCTATGTGTACGCCGAATCTGGCCTGGTCACCACCGTCGGGGTGAAAGATCTGGTGGTGGTGCAGACCAAAGATGCGGTGCTGATTGCCGACCGTAACGCGGTGCAGGATGTGAAAAAAGTGGTCGAGCAGATCAAAGCCGATGGTCGCCATGAGCATCGGGTGCATCGCGAAGTCTATCGCCCGTGGGGCAAATATGACTCTATCGACGCGGGCGACCGCTACCAGGTGAAACGCATCACCGTGAAACCGGGCGAAGGCTTGTCGGTACAGATGCACCATCACCGCGCGGAACACTGGGTGGTGGTCGCGGGAACGGCAAAAGTCACTATCGACGGTGATATCAAACTGCTTGGTGAAAACGAGTCCATTTATATTCCGCTGGGGGCGACGCATTGCCTGGAAAACCCGGGGAAAATTCCGCTCGATTTAATTGAAGTGCGCTCCGGCTCTTATCTCGAAGAGGATGATGTGGTGCGCTTCGCGGATCGCTACGGACGGGTGTAAACGTCGCATCAGGCGCTGTTTGTCGGATGCGGCGTGAACGCCTTATCCAACCTACGGTTCGGATTTGTAGGCCTGATAAGACGCGGCAGCGTCGCATCAGGCAATGAATGCGAAACCGAGATGTAAATAACGACAAAAACAAAATTGGCCGTTTCGGTCAGGGCCAACTATTGCCTGAAAAAGGGTAACGACATGAAAAAATTAACCTGCTTTAAAGCCTATGATATTCGCGGGAAATTAGGCGAAGAACTGAATGAAGATATCGCCTGGCGCATTGGTCGCGCCTATGGCGAATTTCTCAAACCGAAAACCATTGTGTTAGGCGGTGATGTCCGTCTCACCAGCGAAACCTTAAAACTGGCGCTGGCAAAAGGTTTACAGGATGCGGGCGTTGACGTGTTGGATATTGGTATGTCCGGCACCGAAGAGATCTATTTCGCCACGTTCCATCTCGGCGTGGATGGCGGCATTGAAGTTACCGCCAGCCATAATCCGATGGATTATAACGGCATGAAACTGGTGCGCGAAGGGGCTCGCCCAATCAGCGGTGATACCGGACTGCGCGACGTCCAGCGTCTGGCAGAAGCCAACGACTTTCCTCCCGTCGATGAAACCAAACGCGGTCGCTATCAGCAAATCAACCTGCGTGACGCTTACGTTGATCACCTGTTCGGTTATATCAATGTCAAAAACCTCACGCCGCTCAAGCTGGTGATTAACTCCGGGAATGGCGCAGCGGGTCCGGTGGTGGACGCCATTGAAGCCCGCTTTAAAACCCTCGGCGCGCCCGTGGAATTGATCAAAGTGCACAACACGCCCGACGGCAATTTCCCCAACGGTATTCCTAACCCGCTGCTGCCTGAATGCCGCGACGACACCCGCAATGCGGTCATCAAACACGGCGCGGATATGGGCATTGCCTTTGATGGCGATTTTGACCGCTGTTTTCTGTTTGACGAAAAAGGGCAGTTTATCGAGGGCTACTACATTGTCGGCCTGCTGGCAGAAGCGTTCCTCGAAAAAAATCCCGGCGCGAAGATCATCCACGATCCGCGTCTCTCCTGGAATACCGTTGATGTGGTGACTGCCGCAGGCGGCACCCCGGTAATGTCGAAAACCGGACACGCCTTTATTAAAGAACGTATGCGCAAGGAAGACGCCATCTACGGTGGCGAAATGAGCGCCCACCATTACTTCCGTGATTTCGCTTACTGCGACAGCGGCATGATCCCGTGGCTGCTGGTCGCCGAACTGGTGTGCCTGAAAGGAAAAACGCTGGGCGAACTGGTGCGCGACCGGATGGCTGCGTTTCCGGCAAGCGGTGAGATCAACAGCAAACTGGCGCAACCCGTTGAGGCGATTAATCGCGTCGAACAGCATTTTAGCCGTGAGGCGCTGGCGGTGGATCGTACCGATGGCATCAGCATGACCTTTGCCGACTGGCGCTTTAACCTGCGCACCTCCAACACCGAACCGGTGGTGCGCCTGAATGTGGAATCGCGCGGTGATGTGCCGCTGATGGAAGCGCGAACGCGAACTCTGCTGACGTTGCTGAACGAGTAATGTCGGATCTTCCCTTACCCCATTGCGGGTAAGGGGCTATTAACAGGAACAACGATGACAAATCTAAAAAAGCGCGAGCGAGCGAAAACCAATGCATCGTTAATCTCTATGGTGCAACGCTTTTCAGATATCACCATCATGTTTGCCGGACTATGGCTGGTTTGCGAAGTGAGCGGCCTGTCATTCCTCTACATGCACCTGTTGGTGGCACTGATTACGCTGGTGGTGTTCCAGATGTTGGGCGGCATCACCGATTTTTATCGCTCATGGCGCGGTGTTCGGGCAGCGACAGAATTTGCTCTGTTGCTACAAAACTGGACGTTAAGCGTGATTTTCAGCGCCGGACTGGTGGCGTTCAACAATGATTTCGACACGCAACTGAAAATCTGGCTGGCGTGGTATGGGCTGACCAGCATCGGACTGGTGGTTTGCCGTTCATGTATTCGCATTGGGGCGGGCTGGCTGCGTAATCATGGCTATAACAAGCGCATGGTCGCGGTGGCGGGGGATTTAGCCGCCGGGCAAATGCTGATGGAGAGCTTCCGTAACCAGCCGTGGTTAGGGTTTGAAGTGGTGGGCGTTTACCACGACCCGAAACCGGGCGGCGTTTCTAACGACTGGGCGGGTAACCTGCAACAGCTGGTCGAGGATGCTAAAGCAGGCAAGATTCATAATGTCTATATCGCGATGCAAATGTGCGACGGCGCGCGAGTGAAAAAACTGGTCCATCAATTGGCGGACACCACCTGTTCGGTGCTGCTGATCCCCGACGTCTTTACCTTCAATATTCTTCATTCCCGTATCGAAGAGATGAATGGCGTACCGGTGGTGCCGCTGTATGACACGCCGCTTTCCGGGGTAAACCGCCTGCTCAAACGTGCGGAAGATATTGTGCTGGCGACGCTTATTCTGCTGCTGATCTCCCCGGTGCTGTGCTGTATTGCGCTGGCGGTGAAACTCAGTTCACCAGGGCCGGTTATTTTCCGCCAGACTCGCTATGGCATGGATGGCAAACCGATCAAAGTGTGGAAGTTCCGTTCGATGAAAGTGATGGAGAACGACAAAGTGGTGACCCAGGCGACGCAGAACGATCCGCGCGTCACCAAAGTGGGGAACTTTCTGCGCCGCACCTCGCTGGATGAACTGCCGCAGTTTATCAATGTGCTGACTGGGGGGATGTCGATTGTCGGTCCACGTCCGCACGCGGTGGCGCATAACGAACAGTATCGACAGCTCATTGAAGGCTACATGCTGCGCCATAAGGTGAAACCGGGCATTACCGGCTGGGCGCAGATTAACGGCTGGCGTGGCGAAACCGACACGCTGGAGAAAATGGAAAAACGCGTCGAGTTCGACCTTGAGTACATCCGCGAATGGAGCGTCTGGTTCGATATCAAAATCGTTTTCCTGACGGTATTCAAAGGCTTCGTTAACAAAGCGGCATATTGATATGAGCTTACGTGAAAAAACCATCAGCGGCGCGAAGTGGTCGGCGATTGCCACGGTGATCATCATCGGCCTCGGGCTGGTGCAGATGACCGTGCTGGCGCGGATTATCGACAACCACCAGTTCGGTTTGCTTACCGTGTCGCTGGTGATCATCGCGCTGGCAGATACGCTTTCTGACTTCGGTATCGCTAACTCGATTATTCAGCGAAAAGAAATCAGCCACCTTGAACTCACCACGCTGTACTGGCTGAACGTTGGGCTGGGGCTTGTGGTGTGCGTGGCGGTGTTTTTGTTGAGTGATGCCATTGGCGACGTGCTGAATAACCCGGACCTGGCACCGTTGATTAAAACATTGTCGCTGGCGTTTGTGGTGATCCCCCACGGGCAACAGTTCCGCGCGTTGATGCAGAAGGAGCTGGAGTTCAACAAAATCGGCATGATCGAAACCAGCGCGGTACTGGCGGGCTTCACTTTTACGGTGGTTAGCGCCCATTTCTGGCCGCTGGCGATGACCGCGATCCTCGGTTATCTGGTCAATAGTGCGGTGAGAACGCTGCTGTTTGGCTACTTTGGCCGCAAAATTTATCGCCCCGGTCTGCATTTCTCGCTGGCGTCTGTGGCACCGAACTTACGCTTTGGTGCCTGGCTGACGGCGGACAGCATCATCAACTATCTCAATACCAACCTTTCAACGCTGGTGCTGGCGCGTATTCTCGGCGCGGGCGTGGCAGGGGGATACAACCTGGCGTACAACGTGGCCGTTGTGCCACCGATGAAACTGAACCCAATCATCACGCGCGTGTTGTTTCCGGCGTTTGCCAAAATTCAGGACGACACCGAAAAGCTGCGCGTTAACTTCTACAAGCTGCTGTCGGTAGTGGGGATTATCAACTTTCCGGCGCTGCTGGGGCTGATGGTGGTGTCGAATAACTTTGTACCGCTGGTCTTTGGTGAGAAGTGGAACAGCATTATTCCGGTGATGCAATTGCTGTGTGTGGTGGGTCTGCTGCGTTCGGTGGGTAACCCGATTGGTTCGCTGCTGATGGCGAAAGCGCGGGTCGATATCAGCTTTAAATTCAACGTATTCAAAACATTTCTGTTTATTCCGGCGATTGTTATTGGTGGGCAGATGGCGGGCGCAATCGGCGTCACGGTTGGCTTCCTGCTGGTGCAGATTATCAACACCATTCTGAGTTACTTCGTGATGATTAAACCGGTTCTTGGTTCCAGTTATCGCCAGTACATCCTGAGTTTGTGGCTGCCGTTTTATCTCTCGCTGCCGACGCTGGTGGTCAGTTATGCGTTGGGCATTGTGCTGAAAGGGCAACTGGCGCTGGGGATGCTGCTGGCGGTGCAAATAGCCGCGGGCGTGCTGGCGTTTGTGGTGATGATTGTGCTGTCGCGCCATCCGCTGGTGGTGGAAGTGAAGCGTCAGTTTTGTCGCAGCGAAAAAATGAAAATGCTTTTACGGGCGGGGTGAATGGTTGTTTTAGGCTCCGACAACGGTTGCCGGGTGCAGCGTAAAACGCCTTATCCATCCTACGGTTCTGTGCTCGGGACCTGTAGGCCTGATAAGACGCGTCAGCGTCGCATCAGGCACTGAATGCCGGATGCGGCGTGAACGCCTTATCCGGCCTACGGTTTTGTGCTCGGGTCTTGTAGGCCTGATAAGACGCGCCAGCGTCGCATCAGGCAAAAAACGGCAACGAACACAACAAACACAGCCTCACCTGGCATCAAATTTATGAGGAAAAAATGAAATTACTTATTCTGGGCAACCACACTTGCGGCAATCGTGGCGACAGCGCCATCCTGCGCGGCTTACTTGATGCCATCAACATCCTCAATCCACACGCCGAAGTGGACGTGATGAGCCGCTATCCGGTCAGTTCTTCCTGGCTGCTCAACCGCCCGGTAATGGGCGATCCGCTGTTCCTGCAAATGAAACACCACAACAGCGCGGCGGGCGTTGTCGGGCGCGTTAAAAAAGTTCTCCGTCGCCGCTATCAACACCAGGTACTGCTTTCACGCGTCACAGACACTGGCAAGCTGCGTAATATCGCCATCGCCCAGGGATTCACCGACTTCGTGCGCCTGCTGTCAGGTTACGACGCCATTATTCAGGTCGGCGGATCGTTTTTTGTCGATCTCTACGGCGTGCCGCAGTTTGAACATGCGCTTTGCACGTTTATGGCGAAAAAGCCGCTGTTTATGATTGGTCACAGCGTCGGCCCCTTCCAGGATGAGCAATTTAACCAACTGGCGAACTATGTCTTTGGTCACTGTGACGCGCTGATCCTGCGCGAATCGGTCAGCCTTGATTTGATGAAACGCAGCAATATCACTACCGCAAAAGTGGAACATGGCGTCGATACCGCGTGGCTGGTCGATCACCACACAGAAGACTTCACCGCCAGCTATGCCGTCCAACACTGGCTGGACGTTGCCGCACAACAGAAAACGGTGGCAATTACCCTGCGCGAACTGGCACCGTTCGACAAACGTCTCGGCACCACTCAACATGCGTATGAAAAAGCCTTTGCCGGGGTGGTCAATCGCATTCTCGACGAAGGGTATCAGGTGATTGCGCTCTCCACCTGTACGGGCATCGACAGCTATAACAAAGACGACCGCATGGTGGCGCTCAATCTTCGCCAGCACATCAGCGATCCTGCCCGTTACCATGTGGTGATGGATGAACTCAACGATCTGGAAATGGGCAAAATTCTGGGTGCCTGTAAACTCACCGTTGGTACGCGTCTGCACTCAGCCATTATCTCAATGAATTTTGCCACTCCGGCAATTGCCATCAACTACGAACATAAATCCGCCGGGATTATGCAACAACTGGGGCTGCCAGAGATGGCGATTGATATCCGTCATTTATTAGATGGCAGCCTGCAAGCGATGGTTGCGGATACCTTAGGCCAGCTTCCGGTGCTGAACGCACGACTTAGCGAAGCCGTCAGTCGTGAGCGTCAGATAGGAATGCAGATGGTGCAATCTGTGCTTGAGCGCATCGGGGAGGTGAAATGAAGGTCGGCTTCTTTTTACTGAAATTCCCGCTGTCTTCGGAAACCTTCGTCCTCAACCAAATCACTGCGTTTATTGATATGGGCTTTGAGGTGGAGATTGTCGCGCTGCAAAAAGGCGATACAGAGAACACCCACGCGGCATGGACGAAATACAACCTTGCCGCCAGAACCCGCTGGTTACAGGACGAACCTACGGGCAAATTGGCGAAGCTGCGCCACCGCGCCAGCCAGACCTTACGCGGCATTCATCGTAAAAATACCTGGCAGGCGCTCAACCTCAAACGCTATGGTGCCGAGTCGCGGAACCTGATTTTGTCTGCCATTTGCGGTCAGGTCGCAACACCATTGCATGCCGATGTCTTTATCGCTCATTTTGGTCCTGCGGGGGTAACCGCAGCAAAACTACGCGAACTGGGTGTCATTCGCGGCAAAATTGCCACTATTTTCCACGGCATTGATATTTCCAGTCGGGAAGTGCTCAACCATTACACTCCCGAATATCAACAACTGTTTCGACGTGGCGACCTGATGCTACCGATAAGCGATCTGTGGGCCGGAAGGCTGCAAAAAATGGGCTGCCCGAGGGAAAAAATCGCCGTATCGCGTATGGGCGTGGACATGACGCGCTTTAGCCCGCGTCCGGTGAAAGCGCCCGCAACGCCGCTGGAAATCATCTCCGTCGCACGCTTAACCGAAAAAAAAGGCCTGCATGTGGCGATCGAAGCCTGCCGTCAGTTGAAAGAGCAGGGCATGGCATTTCGCTATCGCATCCTCGGCATTGGCCCGTGGGAACGGCGCCTGCGTACCCTCATCGAACAATATCAACTGGAAGATGTGGTAGAGATGCCGGGCTTTAAACCGAGCCACGAAGTGAAAGCGATGCTCGACGACGCGGATGTCTTCCTGTTGCCATCGGTAACGGGCGCGGATGGCGATATGGAAGGCATTCCGGTGGCGCTGATGGAAGCGATGGCGGTCGGTATTCCGGTGGTTTCTACTCTGCATAGCGGAATACCGGAACTGGTGGAGGCTGACAAATCCGGCTGGCTAGTGCCTGAGAACGATGCTCGCGCACTGGCGCAACGACTGGCGGCGTTTAGCCAACTGGGCACTGACGAACTGGCTCCGGTTGTCAAACGTGCGCGCGAAAAAGTCGAACACGATTTTAACCAGCAGGTGATCAATCGAGAACTCGCCAGCTTGCTGCAGGCTTTATAGAGGAGAACGTATGCCATTTAAAAAACTCTCCCGACGCACCTTCCTGACGGCAAGCTCCGCGCTTGCCTTCCTCCATACCCCTTTCGCTCGCGCACTATCCGCCCGACAAAACGTAAACATTAACGACTACAACCCTCACGACTGGATCGCCTCATTTAAACAAGCCTTCAGCGAAGGGCAAACGGTCGTCGTGCCTGCTGGATTCGTTTGTGACAATATCAACACCGGCATCTTCATTCCTCCTGGCAAAACGTTACACATCCTTGGAAGCCTGCGCGGCAACGGCAGAGGGCGATTTGTCTTACAGGACGGCAGCCAGGTGACAGGGGAGGAGGGCGGCAGTATGCATAACATCACCCTGGATGTGCGTGGTTCTGACTGCACCATCAAAGGGCTGGCGATGAGCGGCTTTGGCCCGGTAACGCAGATTTATATCGGCGGCAAAAACAAACGGGTCATGCGCAACCTGACCATCGATAACATGACCATTAGCCACGCTAATTACGCCATCTTACGCCAGGGATTTCATAACCAGATAATCGGTGCCAACATCACCAATTGTAAGTTCAGCGACTTACAGGGCGATGCCATTGAATGGAACGTGGCGATTAACGACCGCGATATTTTGATATCCGACCACATCATCGAGCGCATCAACTGTATCAACGGCAAAATCAATTGGGGCATCGGCATAGGCCTTGCGGGAAGCACTTACGATAATAATTACCCAGAAGATCAGGCAGTGAAAAACTTTGTCGTGGCGAATATCACGGGATCGGATTGTCGGCAGTTGATCCATGTTGAAAATGGCAAACATTTTGTTATCCGTAATATCAAAGCCCGCAATATCACGCCGGATTTCAGTAAGAAAGCAGGTATTGATAACGCCACAGTCGCTATTTACGGTTGTGACAATTTCGTGATTGATAATATTGAAATGATTAATAGCGCCGGGATGTTAATCGGCTATGGGGTAATTAAAGGCAAATATCTCTCGATACCGCAAAATTTCCGAGTGAATAATATTCAACTGGATAATACCCACCTTGCTTATAAATTGCGCGGTATCCAAATCTCCGCCGGGAATGCCGTCTCCTTTGTGGCGCTGACTAACATTGAGATGAAGCGTGCGTCGCTGGAGTTACACAACAAACCGAAACATCTTTTTATGCGTAATATCAAGGTGATGCAGGAATCCTCTGTTGGACCAGCATTGAGCATGAACTTCGACATGCGCAAAGACGTTCGCGGCGTCTTTATGGCGAAAAAAGAAACACTGCTGTCTCTTGCAAATGTTCATGCGGTGAATGAAAGAGGGCAAAGCTCCGTCGATATCGACAGGATTAATCACCATATTGTTAATGTGGAAAAGATTAACTTTAGATTGCCGGAACGGAGGGAGTAGATTTGCGACCATTCCTGGAAAAATGGAGCCATACTTAGGAACTTAGGAACAATGCTACTGCAATCCACAACGAAGCGGCGTAACATCACAAGTAATTCAGTAATCAATTCAGGGTAATTGATGCTGGCGAAAAAAATCGAACAAGCTATAATTCAGCAACCATTTTACAGGTGGATGAAATAATGACGAATTTAAAAGCAGTTATTCCTGTAGCGGGTCTTGGGATGCATATGTTGCCTGCCACTAAGGCGATTCCCAAAGAGATGCTACCGATCGTCGACAAGCCAATGATTCAGTACATTGTTGACGAGATTGTGGCTGCAGGGATCAAAGAAATCCTCCTGGTAACTCACGCGTCCAAGAACGCGGTCGAAAACCACTTCGACACCTCTTATGAATTAGAATCTCTCCTTGAGCAGCGCGTGAAGCGTCAACTGTTAGCGGAAGTTCAGTCCATCTGCCCGCCGGGCGTGACTATTATGAACGTGCGTCAGGGCGAACCTTTAGGTTTGGGCCACTCCATTTTATGTGCACGACCTGCCATTGGTGACAACCCATTTGTCGTGGTACTGCCAGACGTTGTGATCGATGACGCCAGCGCCGACCCGCTGCGCTACAACCTTGCAGCCATGATTGCACGATTCAACGAAACGGGTCGTAGCCAGGTGCTGGCAAAACGCATGCCGGGGGACCTCTCTGAATACTCTGTCATCCAGACCAAAGAGCCGCTGGATCGTGAAGGCAAAGTCAGCCGCATTGTTGAATTTATCGAAAAACCGGATCAGCCGCAGACGTTGGAGTCAGACATCATGGCCGTTGGTCGCTATGTGCTTTCTGCCGATATTTGGCCGGAACTTGAACGCACGCAGCCAGGTGCATGGGGGCGTATTCAGCTGACTGATGCCATTGCCGAACTGGCGAAAAAACAGTCCGTTGATGCCATGCTGATGACAGGTGACAGCTACGACTGCGGTAAAAAAATGGGTTATATGCAGGCATTTGTGAAGTATGGACTACGCAACCTGAAAGAAGGGGCGAAGTTCCGTAAAGGCATTGAGAAGCTGTTAAGCGAATAATGAAAATCTGACCGGATGTAACGGTTGATAAGAAAATTATAACGGCAGTGAAGATTCGTGGCGAAAGTAATTTGTTACGAATTTTCCTGCCGTTGTTTTATATAAACAATCAGAATAACAACGAGTTAGCAATAGGATTTTAGTCAAAGTTTTCCAGGATTTTCCTTGTTTCCAGAGCGGATTGGTAAGACAATTAGCGTTTGAATTTTTCGGGTTTAGCGCGAGTGGGTAACGCTCGTCACATCGTAGACATGAATGCAGTGCTCTGGTAGCTGTAAAGCCAGGGGCGGTAGCGTGCATTAATACCTCTATTAATCAAACTAAGAGCCGCTTATTTCACAGCATGCTCTGAAGTAATATGGAATAAAAGAGTGAAGATACTTGTTACTGGTGGCGCAGGATTTATTGGTTCTGCTGTAGTTCGTCACATTATAAATAATACGCAGGATAGTGTTGTTAATGTCGATAAATTAACGTACGCCGGAAACCTGGAATCACTTGCTGATGTTTCTGATCCTGAACGCTATATTTTTGAACATGCGGATATTTGCGATGCTGCTGCAATGGTACGGATTTTTGCTCAGCATCAGCCGCATGCAGTGATGCACTTGGCTGCTGAAAGCCATGTTGACCGTTCAATTACAGGTCCTGCGGCATTTATTGAAACCAATATTGTTGGTACTTATGTCCTTTTGGAAGCCGCTCGCAATTACTGGTCTGCTCTTGATAGCGACAAGAAAAATAGCTTCCGTTTTCATCATATTTCTACTGACGAAGTCTATGGTGATTTGCCTCATCCTGACGAGGTAAATAATAAAGAACAATTACCCCTCTTTACTGAGACGACAGCTTACGCGCCAAGTAGCCCATATTCTGCTTCGAAAGCATCAAGCGATCATTTAGTCCGCGCTTGGAAACGTACCTATGGTTTACCGACCATTGTGACTAATTGTTCGAATAACTACGGTCCTTATCACTTTCCGGAAAAATTGATTCCACTAGTAATTCTTAATGCTCTGGAAGGTAAGGCATTACCTATTTATGGCAAAGGGGATCAAATTCGTGACTGGCTGTATGTTGAAGATCATGCGCGTGCGTTATATACCGTCGTAACCGAAGGTAAAGCGGGTGAAACTTATAACATTGGTGGACACAACGAAAAGAAAAACATCGATGTAGTGCTCACTATTTGTGATTTGTTGGATGAGATTGTACCGAAAGAGAAATCTTATCGTGAGCAAATTACTTATGTTGCCGACCGCCCGGGACATGATCGCCGTTATGCGATTGATGCTGAGAAGATTAGCCGCGAATTGGGTTGGAAACCACAGGAAACGTTTGAGAGCGGGATTCGTAAAACGGTGGAATGGTACCTGGCTAATGCAAAATGGGTCGAGAATGTGAAAAGTGGTGCCTATCAATCGTGGATTGAACAGAACTATGAGGGCCGCCAGTAATGAATATTCTCCTTTTCGGCAAAACAGGGCAGGTAGGTTGGGAACTACAGCGTGCTCTGGCACCTTTGGGTAATTTGATTGCTCTTGATGTTCACTCCACTGATTATTGTGGTGATTTTAGTAATCCTGAAGGTGTGGCTGAAACCGTCAAAAAAATTCGCCCTGATGTAATTGTTAATGCTGCGGCTCATACCGCAGTAGATAAGGCTGAGTCAGAACCCGAATTTGCACAATTACTCAATGCGACCAGCGTTGAATCAATTGCCAAAGCGGCTAATGAAGTTGGGGCCTGGGTAATTCATTACTCAACTGACTACGTATTTCCGGGAACCGGTGAAATACCATGGCTGGAGACGGATGCAACCGCACCGCTAAATGTTTACGGTGAAACCAAGTTAGCCGGAGAAAAAGCGTTACAGGAACATTGCGCGAAGCATCTTATTTTCCGTACCAGCTGGGTATACGCAGGTAAAGGAAATAACTTCGCCAAAACGATGTTGCGTCTGGCAAAAGAGCGCGAAGAACTGGCTGTGATTAATGATCAATTTGGTGCGCCAACAGGTGCTGAGCTGCTGGCAGATTGTACGGCACATGCTATTCGTGTGGCACTGAATAAACCAGAAGTCGCAGGCATGTACCATCTGGTAGCCAGTGGTACCACAACCTGGCACGATTATGCTGCGCTGGTTTTTGAAGAGGCGCGCAAAGCAGGTATTCCCCTTGCACTCAACAAGCTCAACGCAGTACCAGCAACAGCCTATCCTACACCAGCTCGTCGTCCACATAACTCTCGCCTTAATACAGAAAAATTTCAGCAGAACTTTGCGCTTGTCTTGCCTGACTGGCAGGTTGGCGTGAAACGAATGCTTAACGAATTATTTACGACTACAGCAATTTAATAGTTTTTGCATCTTGTTCGTGATGGTGGAACAAGATGAATTAAAAGGAATGATGAAATGAAAACGCGTAAAGGTATTATTTTAGCGGGGGGGGCTGGTACTCGTCTTTATCCTGTGACTATGGCTGTAAGCAAACAGCTGTTACCGATTTATGATAAACCGATGATCTATTACCCGCTTTCTACACTGATGTTAGCGGGTATTCGCGATATTCTGATTATCAGTACGTCACAGGATACTCCTCGTTTTCAACAACTGCTGGGTGATGGGAGCCAGTGGGGGCTAAATCTTCAGTACAAAGTGCAACCGAGTCCAGATGGTCTTGCGCAGGCATTTATCATCGGTGAAGAGTTTATCGGTGGTGATGATTGTGCTCTGGTTCTCGGTGATAATATCTTTTACGGTCACGATCTGCCGAAGTTAATGGATGTCGCTGTCAACAAAGAAAGTGGTGCAACGGTATTTGCCTATCACGTTAATGATCCTGAACGCTACGGTGTTGTTGAGTTTGATAAAAACGGTACGGCAATCAGCCTGGAAGAAAAACCGCTACAACCAAAAAGTAATTATGCGGTAACCGGGCTTTATTTCTATGATAACGACGTTGTCGAAATGGCGAAAAACCTTAAGCCTTCTGCCCGTGGTGAACTAGAAATTACCGATATTAACCGTATTTATATGGAACAGGGGCGTTTATCCGTTGCCATGATGGGGCGTGGTTATGCATGGCTGGATACGGGGACACATCAGAGTCTTATTGAAGCAAGCAACTTCATTGCCACCATTGAAGAGCGCCAGGGACTAAAGGTTTCCTGCCCAGAAGAAATTGCTTACCGTAAAGGGTTTATTGATGCTGAGCAGGTGAAAGCATTAGCTGAACCTCTGAAAAAAAATGCTTATGGTCAGTACCTGATAAAAATGATTAAAGGTTATTAATAAAATGAATGTTATTAAAACAGAAATCCCAGATGTATTGATTTTTGAACCGAAAGTTTTTGGTGATGAGCGTGGTTTCTTTTTTGAGAGCTTTAACCAGAAGGTTTTTGAGGAAGCTGTAGGCCGCAAAGTTGAATTTGTTCAGGATAACCATTCGAAGTCTAGTAAAGGCGTTTTACGCGGACTGCATTATCAGTTAGAACCTTATGCGCAAGGAAAATTGGTACGCTGTGTTGTTGGTGAGGTTTTTGATGTTGCGGTTGATATTCGTAAATCGTCCCCTACTTTTGGCAAATGGGTTGGGGTGAATTTGTCTGCTGAGAATAAGCGCCAGTTGTGGATACCTGAAGGATTTGCGCATGGATTTTTGGTGCTGAGTGAGACTGCGGAGTTTGTTTATAAGACAACTAATTATTATCATCCGGAAAGTGACAGAGGTATTAGATGGGATGACCCCTATATAGGAATTAAATGGGAGAATGAGTACAATGTAAGATTGTCAGATAAAGATAAAAAAAATCCAACAATGAAAGACGTTTTTTTGTTTATGTAAGTAATAGGCTTTTATATGAAAAAAAATATTATCGCATATTATCTTCCTCAATATCATGAGGTTAAAGAAAATAATGAGTGGTGGGGGAAAGGATTTACTGAATGGACAGCTTTAAAAAAAGCAAAGAAATATTTCCCTTCTCAAAAAATAAGGTTGCCTACTGATGTTCTTGGATATTATGATTTGACAGAATCACGTATTATCGAGAAGCAGTTTGAACTAGCTGAAGAAAATGGTGTAAGTGGGTTTTGTCTATGGACATATTGGTTCGGTAATGGAGAAAAAATTTTAGAAAAACCTCTTACTCTTATTCTTGAAAACAAACTTAATGTTCGATACTGTGTGGCATGGGCAAACCACTCTTGGTACAATAAATCAAAAGGGCTACTTTTAAAAGAGCAAAAATACCTTGGAGAAAAAGATTATACTGATTTCTTCTATTACTTACTTCCTCATTTTAAGTCAGATAATTATCTAAAAAAAGATAATAAGCCAATTGTAACAATCTTTGATCCTAATTCCATACCAGATTTGTTTTTGTTTATATCCCTTTGGAATAATCTTGCAAAAGAGAACGGATACGAGGGTATCTATTTTATCGGGGATTTCACATCGTATAATTCAAATTATGTAGGAGTATTTGATGGTTATTTGGATTCTAGAGTAATGTACAGGAAGAGAACCTTTATTCAAAAGGTGAGGGAGAAATTAGTTCGAAAGCATAGAGTGAAATTTTTGGGGCCTATAAGGTATAATTATGAAAAAATGATAAGCTCATTATGGCACAATCAGACAAAGGATATAAAAGAGATTCCAATTATATTTTCTGGATGGGATACAACGATACGACATGGAAAACAGGGGGTTTTTTATAGTGATTTCTCTGAGCATTCGTTTGAGGTTAATGTTAAAAATGCTATAAATTATAACCCACAACAAGATATTGTTTTCTTAAAATCATGGAATGAATGGGCTGAGGGAAATACAGTTGAACCAGACACTATATTCTCAGATAAATTACTTAGAATAATTTCAAAATACAATAAATACTGATGAGAAAAAATATATTTTATTTACTGTTGGTGCAGTTATCTAACTATATTTTCCCACTGATTACATTACCATATCTTGTCAGAACTTTAGGAGTAGATAAATTTGGATATCTTATGCTTGGTCAAGCATTGATTCAATACTTTATTTTGATGACTGATTACGGTTTTAATTTCAGTGCAACAAAAAAAATAGCTACATCAACAAGTATTGATGAAAGAAATGAAGTCTACACAGAGACATTAAATGCCAAAATGATATTGGTGACATTATGTTTATTCTTGATGTTAATCATTATTAATATCATACCAATGTTTCACTCTATATCTATAGTTTGCATAATACTTTTTATTGGGGTTCTAGGTAATATTTTTTTTCCAGTCTATCTGTTTCAAGGTATGGAGAAAATGAAAAGTATTGCATGGGTTACTGTACTAGCAAGGACCTTGATGTTGTTATCTGTCTTTCTGTTTGTAAAAGATAATAATGATATCAATGCTGCTGCACTAGCTTTTTCTATTGCGCTTATCGTTCCAGGGATGATGTCAATTTATCTAATACGAAAAAACCACATTGTTGCTTATAAAGGGTTTTCTTTTTCAAAAGCCTTTATCGCTATTAAAGCAAGTACACCTTTGTTTATTTCTCAAATCGCTATAACATTTTATACTACTTTTAATTCGATACTTATAGGGCATGTATTTAATGCAAGGCAAGTAGGTATTTATTCTGCAGCAGACAAGTTAAGAGGCGCGGTTCAATCTTTATTTATTCCTATACAACAGGTTGTGTTTCCGAGAATAAATGTTGAGCGTGGAAATATAAAGGAAAAACTAAAGTTTTACGGTAGTCTTTTTATTTTATTTTCATTAATTATATGTGTGTCGATATTTTTAATTGGAGATAAGATTGTTATTTTATACTTCGGAACTCAGTATGCTGAGTCAGCTAATTTATTTAAATGGATGTCAGTCCTTATTTTTATTGTCTCTGTCGCTATTGTCTTTTCACAATGGGGAATGATAACTTTAGGTAGAGAAAAAATATTAACAAAAATTTATATTGTCGGTGCCTTATTGCATTGCACGTATGCTCCTTTCTTCACTAAAAATTTCGGGCTTTTTGGTACGTTAACGGCAGTAATATTGACAGAGTTAACAATTACCGTAGTTATGGGCGTGTTTTTGTACAAGATAATTAAAAGGCATAAATAAAAATGAAAAGCAACACAATTGACATTGTAATTCCATGGGTAGATAGTTCTGATCCTAAATGGCAAGAGGATTATATGAAGTTTGCATGTGAACAAAGAAATGTTGATGCAAATATTCATCGTTATAGAGATAATGGGTTATTAAAATTCTGGTTTCGTGGCATTGAAAAAAATGCCCCTTGGATTAGGAAAGTTCATTTTATTACATATGGACATGTTCCGGCGTGGCTTAAGCAAGATCACCCTAAATTACATATTGTAAAGCACTCCGACTATATACCCCAAAAATACCTACCAACATTTAATAGCCATGTTATTGAATTAAATTTGCATAAAATAGATGGATTGAGTGATAAGTTCATCTATTATAATGACGATACATTTTTGATTAATCCAGTAGATGAAAGTTTTTACTTCAAAAATGGAAAGCCTCGAGATTGTGCAATCCTGAACGCAGTTCAACCTGATGGGCTTTCACATGTTATTTTAAATAATCTTTCAATTATCAATAAGCATTTTTGTAAAAAACAGGTGATCAGAAAAAATATTTTAAAATGGATAAATGTTAAATATGGTGCGGCGTTAAGTAGAACGATATGTCTAATGCCTTGGCCGAAGTTTGTAGGTATCAAAGATACTCATCTTCCAATTCCTTATCTTAAGTCAACATTTGATAAATTATGGGAGCTCGAGCCAGAAATATTAAATGCTACAAATCGGTCAAAATTTAGACAGAATTCAGATATTAATCAATATCTCTTTAGATATTGGCAGTTAGTTTCAGGGGAGTTTGAATGCTCTAATACAATGGCATCTTCAGCCTATTTAGATATAGGTAAGGATAGTATTATAAAAATTCGAAAGGAACTATTTTGTTCAAGAAATAAACTTGTTGTTATAAATGATGCTGATACTTTGGAATTCGATTCCAAAACAAAAAAAATACAAGAAGAATTTGCAAAGATATTTCCTTTTAAATCAACGTTTGAAATATAATACGGTAGAAAAATGTTATTTACCTACGCCTCATATTTATGTATATTGGTGTTTTCTACATCGGTTGCATTTTGTTACGAACATTCAAAAAGTAATTTTAAAGTATTGCTATGGTCAGTATTGTTTTTGTCTCTTTGGATACCTGCAGCAATTCGTTTTGGAGTAGGCGCTGATTACTTCCGATATTTAAGTATGGTTGAATCAGTTAGGTTGGGATATATTTCTACTGAAGTTGGATTTTATTTTATAGATTATTTTGTTGTTTGGTTTGATTTAAATCCACAATGGTCTATTGCAATATCAAGTTTCATTGTAATCTTTTTAAGTTTGAAGGCGATTCCACGAAACTATTTTTCTGTTTCAGTTTTTGTTTTAGTATGTACCTTTTATCTGCCTTCGTTTTCTCTTGTTAGACAAGCTATTGCTATAGCTTTCATAGCGTATGCAGTGAAAAATTATATCGATGGTAATAAAAAAAACTATATTATTTTTATTTTGATAGGCTCTCTATTTCATCTCTCGGCATTATTACTTGTACCCATTTATTTTATTGCGCGATTTAGAGTCCGTAGTTCAATTCTCTTTTTGGGTATTTTAATAATAAGTTTATTGCTATTCCTGGGTAGTGGATTAAATGCACTTTTGAATAGTGAGTTTTTTTTACAAAGCAAATACGGTTATTACGCAACAAGTGATTTCATACAGGATGCTAAAATCGGAAGTGGGGTAGGTGTATTTATCAAAATGCTATTACCTTTAATTTTTATAACAAACGCAAAAAAAATACTAAAAACAAATCAGAATCTTAATATTCTATTGTGGATGTCTGTTGGATGTGTGCTTGCTAATGTATGTTCAATGAAGATTCATATTTTTAATCGTCTAGCAGATATATTCCTTTTTGTTAATTTCATGGTAACCTCATATATTATCAATTCATTAGAAAAAAATGTTATAAAACAATTATCTTCAATGGCAATTATTATTGTTTTTATTGTGTTTTATTGCAGAACAATTCAGGCCAATTATAATGATGATTTAGGTGGCATTGGTATTTCTCCCTACAAAACAATACTTTCTAAGTGATATTATGGATGATTATTTAGTATCAATTATTATGCCTTCATATAACGCAGAGCATACGATTTCTGCATCAATTAGTTCCGTGTTAAAGCAAACATATGCTAACTGGGAATTGCTCGTTTGCGATGATGATTCAAGTGATAATACAAGATTTAAAGTTTTGGAGTTTTCTGATTCAAGAATTAAACTTTTAACAAATGAATACGCAAAAGGTGCAGCAGGTGCTAGAAATACCGCTCTAAAATATGCAAGCGGCCGATTTATAGCTTTCTTAGATAGTGATGATATATGGATCGCTAACAAATTAGAGATGCAAATATCTATGATGCTAAAGAATAATATTTCTTTTATGTATGGTAATTATGAAATTATAAATAATAATTCAATAGTTGGTAAGTTTGTAGCTCCCCAAAAAATCACGTACAACAAATTGCTAAAAAACTGTGGTATTGGTTGTTTGACTGTCGTTTTAGACAGGACTTTACTAAATCCTTTCAGCTTTCCTTTCGTGCATAAAGAAGATTATTATCTATGGCTGAGTATTCTAAAAGATAACAATATTAGTGCAATTAATTGCGGCTTTATTTGTTCTAAATATAGACTTTCACAAAGTTCAATTTCATCTAATAAATTTAAAGAGTTGAAAAGGCAATGGGATGTTTTGGGGGATTTTGTTGAAAACCCATTGGCTCGGATATATTATTTGCTAAATTATATTGTTATCGGTATAAAGAAACATGCTTTTGACTATAAAAACGGTAAAAAATGAAAAAAATAGCTTTTGTAATTGCTGATATTACATTTGTTGGCGGTATTGAGAGAGTAAACACAATACTTGCCAATAAATTTATCAGCGAAGGATACTCTGTAGAAATAATATCTCTCTATAAAACTAATCTAAAAATTAATTACGAGCTTGACAATCACATTAAAATTAGTTTTGTTAATGATGGCTCTTATTTAGGTGAGCCTGGAAGTTTTGGACGGCTGAAGAAACACATAGGGTCACAGTTTAAATTATTTAAAGCCATTAAAAAGTCAAATGCTGATTTTTATATCATTAATACATTCCCTATGGCTTTTTTGTCATTTTTCAGTCTCTTTTCAAAAAAAAAGTATGTTGTTATTGAACATGTACATTATGACTATTATAGTGCAATTGTTAGAGCATTAAGAAATTTATTGTATAGATTCTTTTATAAAGTAATCTGTATTAATAAAAATGACTTGTATAAGTTTTCTAAACATTTAGATAATGTTGTTAAAATTAGTAACCCGCTGAGTTTTTCTTGTTCAAAAGTAGCTGATTTAAGCGCAAAAAAAATTATGGCGGTTGGCAGGCTAGAGCATCAAAAGGGTTTTGATTTATTAATAGATATTTTTGCGAAAGTTAACAAATCAAATCCTGGTTGGGAACTCCATATTTATGGTGTCGGAACGTGCGAAAAATTTCTCACAGATAAAATAAATAAGCATGGATTAAATAATGTAAAACTGATGGGAAGTGTCGATCATATACAACAATATTATCCTAAATATTCCATTTTTGCATTCTCATCAAGGTTTGAAGGGTTCGGGATGGTGTTATTGGAAGCAATGGAATGTGGTTTGCCATGTATTTCATTTGATTGCCCTACCGGCCCATCTGAAATATTAGGGGATGGGGAGTATGGAATCTTAGTTGAGAATGGGAATCTTATTAAATTTAGCGCGGAATTAGCGAATTTAATGTCCGATGAAGAGAAGAAAATTAAATTTTCAATTTTATCAAAGAGTCGTGCACAAGAGTTTAATATAGACAAGATTTTTGACGAATGGAGAAAGTTAATAAGTTAGTACTTATAGTAAATGACTGAAAACGTTGTACAAATAATTTATATCAAAAGGTTGCTTATTCGATTAATATAATTAAATAAGTTACCTAGCCCTGACAGGAGTAAACAATGTCAAAGCAACAGATCGGCGTCGTCGGTATGGCAGTGATGGGGCGCAACCTTGCGCTCAACATCGAAAGCCGTGGTTATACCGTCTCTATTTTCAACCGTTCCCGTGAAAAGACGGAAGAAGTGATTGCCGAAAATCTAGGCAAGAAACTGGTTCCTTACTATACGGTGAAAGAGTTTGTTGAATCTCTGGAAACGCCTCGTCGCATCCTGTTAATGGTGAAAGCAGGTGCAGGCACGGATGCTGCTATTGATTCCCTCAAGCCATACCTCGATAAAGGTGACATCATCATTGATGGTGGTAACACCTTCTTCCAGGACACCATTCGTCGTAACCGTGAGCTTTCTGCAGAAGGCTTTAACTTTATCGGTACCGGTGTTTCCGGTGGTGAAGAAGGCGCGCTGAAAGGTCCTTCCATTATGCCTGGTGGGCAGAAAGAAGCCTATGAACTGGTTGCGCCGATCCTGACCAAAATCGCCGCAGTGGCTGAAGACGGTGAGCCATGCGTTACCTATATTGGTGCCGATGGTGCAGGTCACTATGTGAAGATGGTTCACAACGGTATTGAATACGGTGATATGCAACTGATTGCTGAAGCCTATTCTCTGCTTAAAGGTGGTCTGAACCTCTCCAACGAAGAACTGGCGCAGACCTTTACCGAGTGGAATAACGGTGAACTGAGCAGCTACCTGATTGACATCACTAAAGACATCTTCACTAAAAAAGATGAAGACGGTAACTACCTGGTTGATGTGATTCTGGATGAAGCAGCTAACAAAGGTACCGGTAAATGGACCAGCCAGAGCGCGCTGGATCTCGGTGAACCGCTGTCGCTGATTACCGAGTCTGTGTTTGCACGTTATATCTCTTCTCTGAAAGATCAGCGTGTTGCCGCATCTAAAGTTCTCTCTGGCCCGCAAGCACAGCCAGCAGGCGACAAGGCTGAGTTCATCGAAAAAGTTCGCCGTGCGCTGTATCTGGGCAAAATCGTTTCTTACGCTCAGGGCTTCTCTCAGCTACGCGCCGCGTCTGAAGAGTACAACTGGGATCTGAACTACGGTGAAATCGCGAAGATTTTCCGTGCTGGCTGCATCATCCGTGCGCAGTTCCTGCAGAAAATCACCGATGCATATGCCGAAAATCCGCAGATCGCTAACCTGATGCTGGCTCCGTACTTCAAGCAAATCGCCGATGACTACCAGCAGGCGCTGCGCGATGTCGTCGCTTACGCGGTACAGAACGGTATCCCGGTTCCGACCTTCGCCGCTGCGGTTGCCTATTATGACAGCTACCGCGCCGCTGTTCTGCCTGCGAACCTGATCCAGGCACAGCGTGACTATTTCGGTGCGCATACTTATAAGCGCATTGATAAAGAAGGTGTGTTCCATACCGAATGGCTGGATTAATCTGATTTAATCAACAATAAAATTGAGGCCCGGCGTAGATTATGCCGGGTTTTTTTTACCAATTATCTTATAGACTAAATTTCACTGCTTAATATTAACTTAATAAATATCAGCTATTCTTATAAAGAAATTCTGAATTGTTTTTCGTTGCGTTGACCATCTTACAACGTAGCGTTAAAACTTTTAACTCTTATCAGGATGCTATAAACATCATGATTCATAGTTAAGTTAATTCTGAGAGCATGAAATGAAAATCACCATTTCCGGTACTGGCTATGTAGGCTTGTCAAACGGGCTTCTAATCGCACAAAATCATGAGGTTGTGGCATTAGATATTTTACCGTCACGCGTTGCTATGCTGAATGATCGGATATCTCCTATTGTTGATAAGGAAATTCAGCAGTTTTTGCAATCAGATAAAATACACTTTAATGCCACATTAGATAAAAATGAAGCCTACCGGTATGCTGATTATGTCATCATCGCCACTCCAACCGACTATGATCCTAAAACTAATTATTTCAATACATCGAGTGTAGAATCAGTAATTAAAGACGTAGTTGAGATAAATCCTTATGCGGTTATGGTCATCAAATCAACGGTTCCCGTTGGTTTTACCGCAGCGATGCATAAGAAATATCGTACTGAAAATATTATTTTCTCTCCGGAATTCCTCCGCGAAGGTAAAGCCCTTTACGATAATCTCCATCCTTCACGTATTGTCATCGGTGAGCGTTCAGAACGCGCAGAACGTTTTGCTGCGTTGTTACAGGAAGGTGCGATTAAGCAAAATATCCCGACTCTGTTCACCGATTCAACCGAAGCAGAAGCGATTAAACTTTTCGCTAATACCTATCTGGCGATGCGCGTAGCATACTTTAATGAACTGGATAGCTATGCAGAAAGTTTAGGTCTGAATACTCGCCAGATTATCGAAGGCGTTTGTCTCGATCCGCGAATTGGCAACCATTACAACAATCCGTCGTTTGGTTATGGTGGTTATTGTCTGCCGAAAGATACCAAGCAGTTACTGGCGAACTACCAGTCTGTGCCGAATAACCTGATTTCGGCAATTGTCGATGCAAACCGCACGCGTAAAGATTTTATTGCCGATGCCATTTTGTCACGCAAGCCGCAAGTGGTGGGTATTTATCGTCTGATTATAAAGAGCGGTTCAGATAACTTCCGCGCGTCTTCCATTCAGGGGATTATGAAGCGTATCAAGGCTAAAGGCGTTGAAGTGATCATATACGAGCCAGTGATGAAAGAAGACTCATTCTTCAACTCTCGCCTGGAACGAGATCTCGCCACCTTCAAACAACAAGCCGACGTCATTATTTCCAACCGTATGGCAGAAGAGCTTAGGGATGTGGCAGATAAGGTATACACCCGCGATCTCTTTGGCAGCGACTAACATCCTGTTATCAGGGCGATTTTCGCCCTGATTCTCTTATGTTCCCTTTGTAATAATTCATTATTTTTATCATATATCCTATAGCATTCATGGCGATTATCGCTAAACTATGGCGACTTAAAATTATTTCGTCCGTTAGGGTAATGATGAGAGTAGAAAATAATAATGTTTCTGGGCAAAACCATGACCCGGAACAGATTAATTTGATTGATTTACTGGTGCAGTTGTGGCGTGGCAAGATGACAATCATCATCTCTGTCATTGTTGCTATTGCCCTGGCTATCGGGTATCTGGCCGTTGCCAAAGAAAAGTGGACTTCCACAGCTATCGTTACTCAACCTGATGTGGGGCAAATTGCTGGTTATACCAACGCGATGAATGTGATCTACGGATCGGCTGTACCGAAAGTCTCCGACATTCAGGCTTCACTTATCGGACGTTACAGCACTGCATTCTCAGCATTAGCGGAAACGCTGGATAACCAGGAAGAAGCAGAAAAGCTGACCATTGAGCCTACCGTCAAAAATCAGTCATTACCTTTAGCAGTTTCTTATGTTGGTGAAACACCTGAAGGTGCGCAGAAGCAGCTGGCGAAGTATATCCAGCAAGTTGACGACCAGGTAAATGAAGAACTGGAAAAAGACCTGAAAGACAACATCGCGTTGCGTATGAAAAACTTGCAGGACTCTCTGAAAACCCAGGAAGTGGTCGCGCAGGAGCAGAAAGATCTGCGTATCCGTCAGATTCAGGAAGCGTTGCAGTATGCGAATCAGGCGCAGGTGACAAAGCCACAGGTTCAGCAGACTGAAGATGTGACGCAAGATACGTTGTTCCTTTTGGGGAGCGAAGCGCTGGAGTCGATGATTAAGCATGAGGCGACCCGTCCGTTGGTGTTCTCACCAAACTACTATCAGACTCGTCAAAACCTGCTGGATATCGAAAGCTTAAAAGTTGATGATCTTGATATTCATGCTTACCGTTATGTGATGAAACCGACGTTACCTATTCGTCGCGATAGTCCGAAAAAGGCAATCACCTTGATTCTGGCGGTGCTGCTGGGCGGCATGGTTGGCGCGGGGATTGTGTTGGGGCGTAATGCTCTACGCGATTACAACGCGAAATAATCTTTGCAGCATTAAAGAAAACGGGCAGGGTGGTGACATCTTGCCCGTTTTTTTTGCCGGATGCGACAACAACATCGCATCCGCTTACCCCGCAACTCACTGATGCCGTTTACGCAGGTTCTCAATCACCGTCGTTAAATCCAGATCCTGATCCTGCAACAACACCAGCAGGTGATACATCAAGTCAGATGCCTCGTTGGTCAGCTCAAAGCGGTCATGTACCGTTGCTGCCAGCGCAGTTTCCACGCCTTCTTCGCCCACTTTCTGCGCGATGCGTTTGGTGCCGCTGGCATACAGTTTGGCGGTATAGGAGGTTTCCGGGTCGGCAGTTTTGCGCTCGGCGAGTAGTTGTTCCAGTTGATACAGGAACAGCCACTGGTGAGCGGTGTTGCCGAAGCAGCTGCTGGTGCCTTTGTGGCAGGTTGGCCCGATGGGATTCGCCAGCACCAGTAACGTGTCGTTGTCGCAGTCCGGCGCAATACTCACCACATTGAGGAAATTGCCCGACGTTTCGCCTTTGGTCCACAGTCGCTGTTTAGTGCGGGAGAAAAAGGTGACTTTGCCGCTTTCGATGGTTTTGTCTAAGGCTTCCGGGCTCATATAGCCCAGCATTAGCACTTCGCCAGATACCGCGTGTTGCACAATCACCGGCATCAGTCCGTCGGTTTTTTCCCAGTCCAGTTCGCGACGTTGTTGTTCTGTTAACATATCCTGATCTCCACGCCCTGTGTTGCCAGGTACGCTTTTAATTCACCAATATTGATTATTTGTTTGTGGAATACGGAAGCTGCCAGCGCGCCGTCAACGGCGGCATCGCGGAAGGCTTCGAGGAAGTGTTCCATGGTGCCCGCGCCACCGGAGGCAATCAGCGGGACGTGGCAAACTTCACGCACTTTTTTCAGCTGTTCGAGGTCGTAACCGTTACGCACGCCGTCCTGATTCATCATGTTGAGGACGATTTCTCCGGCACCGCGTTTTTGCACTTCCTCTACCCAGTCGAGCGTTTCCCACTGAGTGACGCGGGTGCGGCTTTCATCGCCGGTATATTGATTCACATGATATTTACCGGTTTCAGCGTCGTACCAGGTATCAATACCGACCACAATACACTGCACGCCAAAGCGATCCGCCAGGCGAGTAATTAACGTCGGGTCCGCCAGCGCAGGGGAGTTGATGGAAATTTTATCCGCGCCAAAGGAAAGAATTTTCGCGGCATCTTCCAGAGACATAATCCCACCCGCCACGCAGAACGGAATGTCGATCACTTCCGCCACGCGAGATACCCAGCTTTTATCTACCACACGGCCATCGCAGGAAGCGGTGATATCGTAGAACACCAGTTCGTCTGCACCTTCCTCGGCGTAGCGTTTTGCCAGCGGCACGATATCGCCAATGATTTCATGGTTGCGAAACTGTACGCCTTTCACCACCTGACCATCACGAACGTCGAGACACGGAATTATGCGTTTTGCCAGCATGCGATGGCCTCCTTCACGGTGAATTTACCTTCCAGTAATGCACGACCAACTATTACGCCGCGCACGCCAGTACCACGTAGAGCAGCAACATCGTTAATGTCGCCAATGCCGCCGGAGGACTGAAACGCCACCTGCGGATATCTGGCGCACACTTCTTCATATAAAGAGACGTTAGAACCTGCCAGCGTGCCGTCGCGCGAGATATCGGTACACAGCACATGTTTCAGGCCGACGGGCAGATAGGTTTCCACCAGTTGTTCCAGTGAAACGCCCGAGTTCTCTTGCCAGCCGCTGACCGCCACCTGCTTGTTGCCTTGCTCGTCAATACGGACATCCAGCGCCAGCACTAAGGCATCGGCACCGAAGCGTTCAAACCAGCCTTTCACCATTTCTGGTGATTTCACCGCGGTGGAGCCGACCACCACGCGCGCAACGCCCGCTTCCAGTAACGCCGCCACGTCATCTTCGCTACGCACGCCGCCGCCAACCTGCACCGGTACGTTAACGCCCGCCACCAGGGTTTTAATCAGCGGGATTTGACGTTTTGCCGGATCTTTTGCCCCGGTCAGATCCACCAGATGCAACACTTCGGCACCCTGCGCGGCGTAATCCTGTAAGCGCGGCAGCGGGTCGTTACCGTAATCGCGCTGTTTGCCGTAATCGCCCTGATGGAGACGCACCACGGTGCCGTCGATTAAATCTAATGCCGGAATAATCATCACATCTCCAGGAAGTTTTTCAGCAACTTAGCGCCAGCGGCACCAGAACGCTCCGGGTGGAACTGCACGCCGTAGAAGTTATCTTTTTGTACCGCCGCGGTGAACGGTTCGCCGTAATTACACTGGGCGATGGTCCACGGATTGACTGGCATTGCGTAGCTGTGAACAAAGTAAAAGTACGCGCCGTCTTCAATCCCCTGAAACAGGCGGTTGCCTGCCTGCGGGTAAACGCGATTCCAGCCCATATGCGGCAGCGGCAGACCAAAGTCGGTCATTTTCGGCACGTCTTCGTCGATGATGCCCAGCAAATCGACGCCGTTGCTCTCTTCGCTGCGTCGCCCCAGCAGTTGCATCCCTAAGCAGATGCCCAGCACCGGTTGGGTACAGGCTTTGATAAGATCAAACAGTTCGCGCTCACGCACCTGATCCATCGCTGCTTGTGCAGTGCCAACGCCGGGTAAAAATAGTTTATCGGCCAGCAACACGACGTCCGGGTCACGGCTGACTTTGGGTTCATAACCGTGGCGCGCAATGGCAGACTTCACCGAGTTCAGGTTGGCGCAGCCAGTATCAAGGATCACCACGTTCATTACAGCACTCCTTTCGACGAGGGCAGGGTATCGCCTTCCACGCGGATGGCCTGGCGCAGGGTGCGACCAAAAGCTTTGAACAGGCTCTCTACACGGTGGTGATCGTTTTTACCTTTGGTTTTCAGGTGCAGGGTCACGCCCATGGTGTATGAGAGCGAACGGAAGAAGTGCTCGATCATTTCGGTGCTGAGATCGCCCACGCGCTGGTAGGTAAACTCGGCTTTATATTCCAGGTGCGGGCGACCAGAGATATCCAGCGCGCAGCGGGCAAGGCATTCGTCCATCGGCAGTACAAAACCAAAGCGGCAAATACCGCGTTTGTCGCCAAGAGCAATTTTTAATGCTTCGCCCAGCGCCAGGCCGGTATCTTCGACGGTGTGGTGATCGTCGATATAGAGGTCGCCTTTGACGTTGATTTCCATCCGGAAACCGCCGTGGGTGGCGATCTGATCCAGCATGTGATCAAAGAAGCCAACGCCGGTGTTAATCTTGCTGCCACCTTCGCGATCCAGCCACACCTGGACGTCAATCTGCGTCTCTTTGGTGTTGCGCACTACATGGGCGTAACGGTCTCGTTTAGTGAGTTGCTCACCAATCATCGGCCAGTTCAGGGCTTCGCGGTCGTAGCGTAAACCATTAATGCCCATGTTTTCCGCCAGTTGAATGTCGGTCGCGCGATCGCCAATCACATAACTGTTAGCGCGATCCATCGCTTGCTCAGCCAGATAACGCTCCACCAGTTTTACTTTCGGCTTACGGCAGTCGCACTCATCGGCGGGCAGGTGCGGACAAATCAGCACTTCATCAAACTGCACGCCTTGCGAGGTGAAGATCTGCAGCATCAGGTTGTGCGGGCCATCAAAATCCGCCTGCGGGAAACTTTGTGTTCCCAGACCATCCTGATTAGTGATCATCACCAGTTTGTAGCCCGCTTTTTGCAGCTTCAGCAGCTGAGGGATCACGCCCGGTTCAAAGGCGAGTTTGTCAAAACGGTCCACCTGAAAATCACTCGGCGGTTCGCTAATCAGGGTTCCATCGCGATCGATAAAAAGATACTTCTGACTCATCAAACTTGCTCCGCACGTAAGGCGTCAATGACGCGCTGGCTTTCTTCACGGATTCCGACGGTAATTCGCAGGCAGCCGCTTAAAGAGGGTTGTTTATTCTGATCACGTAAGATAATGCCCTGATCCCACAAAGATTTAAACACTGCACTGGAGGCTTTAAAGCGCGCCAGAATGTAGTTGGTTTCAGAGTCAAAAACCTGCTCCACGCAGGAGATTTCTTTCAATGCGGCAATCAGATATTCGCGTTCTGCAATAATTTGCGCCACCCGTTCGCGCATGGCGACGCTCCCCTGCGGGCTTAACGCCTGGGCCGCAATGTCGGCGACCGGCGTCGAGAGCGGGTAGGGGGCGATCACTTTCATCAGCAGGTTGATGACTTCTTCGTTTGCCAGCGTAAATCCGCAACGAAGGCCCGCCAGAGCAAAAGCTTTCGACAGTGTGCGCAAAATAGCCAGGTGCGGATATTCCGCCAGCCAGCCAGCCAGCGATGCCTGTGGACAAAACTCTATATAGGCTTCATCGGCAACCACAATCGCCTTACCGCGCGTTAACTCCAGCAGGGTGCGAAAATCCTGCGGGTTGATCAGTTGCCCGGTCGGGTTGTTGGGGCTGCAAACATAGACCACTTTTACGCCGTCCAGCTTGTCGGAAATGCCCTGTAAGTCCAGTTGCCAGTTGTCCAGCGTCGGCACTGTGCGGCACTCGACGCCAATCGTTTCGGCGCTGACGCTGTACATGCCGTACGTTGGCGGGCAGTAGAGGATGGCGTCTTTACCCGGTTCGCAAAAAGCGCGAATCAGCAGTTCAATACCTTCGTCCGCGCCACGGCTGACCAGCACCTGCTCCGGTTTTACGCCTGCATATTGCGCGTAATTTTCAATCACCGCTTTCGGCTGGCATTCCGGGTAGCGGTTGAGCGTTTGCTGAGTAAGCTGAAACTCCACGGCAGTGGGGTATTCGTTGGCGTTCAGCCAGACATCGCCGTTACCGCCCAGACGACGCGCTGACTGATACGGCGTCAGGTTGCGGACGTTTTCACGCGCTAAATCGGTAATAGTCACGGTGCTCATGCTTGCTCCTTAAGGGCGTTAACACGCAAAGTAACGGCATTTTTATGGGCGGTCAGGCGCTCGGCGGAGGCCAGTGTTTCAATGGTCGAAGCCAGCGCGGAAAAGCCTTCTTTCGAGAGTTCCTGCACGGTCATGCGCTTCTGGAAATCTGCCATCCCGAGGCTGGAACAGGTGGCGGTGTAACCGTAAGTCGGTAGAACATGGTTAGTGCCGGAGGCATAGTCGCCTGCCGATTCCGGTGACCAGTCACCAAGAAATACCGAACCGGCGCTGGTGATGCCATCGACCAGTTCGCGGGCGTTGCGGGTCTGAATGATCAGGTGCTCCGGGCCGTACTGGTTGGAAATCTCTACGCACTGCGCTAAATCTTTAGTCACGATCAGGCGGCTGGCGCTCAGTGCCTGGCGGGCGGTTTCGGCACGCGGCAGTTCTGCCAGTTGGCGTTCGACGGCCTCGGCAACTTGATGCGCCATATCAGCATCGGGCGTCAGTAAAATTACCTGTGAGTCCGGGCCGTGTTCAGCCTGAGAAAGCAAATCAGAAGCCACGAAATCCGGCGTAGCGCCGCTGTCAGCAATCACCAGCACTTCCGACGGGCCTGCGGGCATATCGATCGCCGCACCGTCCAGACGCTGGCTTACCTGGCGTTTTGCTTCGGTGACAAAGGCGTTACCCGGCCCGAAGATTTTGTCCACTTTCGGCACAGATTCAGTACCAAACGCCAGCGCGGCAATGGCCTGTGCGCCGCCGACGTTAAACACGTCCTGCACACCGCACAGCTGCGCCGCATAAAGGATCTCATCGGCAATCGGCGGCGGTGAGCACAGCACCACTTTTTTACAGCCCGCAATACGCGCCGGAGTCGCCAGCATTAATACCGTTGAGAAGAGCGGGGCGGAGCCGCCAGGAATATACAACCCAACTGAAGCGACCGGGCGCGTGACCTGCTGGCAACGCACGCCTGGCTGCGTTTCTACATCTACCGGCGGCAGTTTTTGCGCAGTGTGGAAGGTTTCAATATTCTTTACTGCCACCGCCATCGCCTGTTTTAGCTCGTCGCTCAGGCGTCCGCTGGCGGCGGCAATTTCCTCAGCAGACACCTTCAGTGCGGTAACCGTGGTTTTATCAAACTTCGCGCTGTATTCCCGCAGGGCCTCATCGCCGCGTGCTTTCACGTTATCGAGAATATCGTTAACAGTGCGGGTAATGCTTTCAGAAGCGGAGATCGCCGGGCGCATTAACAGCTGGCGTTGTTGCTCCGCAGTACAGCTATTCCAGTCAATGATTGTGTTAAAGCTCATGGCGATCACTCCATCATCTTCTCAATCGGCAGGACCAGGATTGAACTGGCACCCAGCGCTTTCAGTTTTTCCATCGTTTCCCAGAACAGGGTTTCGCTACTGACCATGTGCATCGCTACGCGTTGTTGGTCACCCGCCAGCGGTAGAATGGTTGGGCGTTCGGCACCTGGCAGCAGGGCGATGACTTCATCCAGACGTTCGGTCGGTGCGTGCATCATGATGTATTTTGATTCGCGCGCCTGGATCACACCCTGAATACGGGTCAGCAGTTTGTCGATCAGTTGCTGTTTGGATTCTTCCATTTCGCCATCGCGCTGGATCAGGCAGGCTTTCGAGCGGTAGATAACTTCGACTTCGCGCAGGCCGTTAGCTTCCAGCGTGGCACCGGTGGAAACCAGATCGCAAATCGCATCCGCCAGTCCGGCACGCGGCGCAACTTCGACAGAGCCGTTCAGTAAGCAGGATTTAAAAGAGATACCTTTCTGGTCGAGATAACGCTTGAGCAGGTGAGGATAAGAGGTGGCGATACGTTTACCATTTAAGGAGAGCGGACCGTCCCAGGCTTCATCAACCGGCGTTGCCAGCGAAAGGCGGCAGCCGCCGAAATCCAGACGACGCAAGGTAAAGTAGCGCGGATCTTCACCCTGGACGCGGCGGTTAAGCAGCTCTTCTTCCAGCACGTTTTCGCCGATAATCCCAAGGTCTACCACGCCGTCCATTACCAGACCGGGAATGTCATCGTCACGCACGCGCAGAATATCAATCGGCATGTTTTCTGCCATCGCGATCAGGCGATGGGTGTGAAGATTGATTTTAATGCCACAGCGCGCCAGTAATTCGCGTGAGTCATCACTTAAACGGCCGGATTTCTGCATAGCTATGCGTAAACGAGTGTTGTCTGTCATTTTCTTATTCCTCTTTAAACCTGTCTGAACCGTTAACAACCGCGCAATAAAAAAGCCCCCGGAAGGTGATCTTCCGGGGGCTTTCTCATGCGTTCATGCACCACTGGAAGATCTGAATGTCTTCCAGCACACATCGCCTGAAAGACTAGTCAGGATGATGGTGATGATGGTGGTGTTTAAATTGAACGCGTGTCATAAAAGTCTCTGTGAATGTTTATTCAACTGATGTCTTTTAACCTAAACCACTTTCACGTTAGAAAGCAAGGGCTTTTTTATATATTTTATGGCGATGGATTTGTTTAATGAATGAGCGGGGAAAGGAGGGGGCTAAGAGGACTGTCCTCTAACTTGACAGCACCAAAAAGAGCAAAGTCTGATTTTTCGTCTCGCTGGCAATGTCTTGATCTACAAACTAATTAATAAATAGTGAATTAACACCCATCATTGTACAATGAACTGTACAAAAGAGGAGATTTACATGCGTACAATTAGCTACAGCGAAGCGCGTCAGAATTTGTCGGCAACAATGATGAAAGCCGTTGAAGATCATGCCCCGATCCTCATTACTCGTCAGAATGGAGAGGCTTGTGTTCTGATGTCACTCGAAGAATACAACTCGCTGGAAGAGACGGCTTATCTACTGCGTTCCCCCGCTAACGCCCGGAGATTGATGGACTCAATCGATAGCCTGAAATCAGGCAAAGGAACGGAAAAGGACATTATTGAGTGAAACTAATCTGGTCTGAGGAATCATGGGATGATTATCTGTACTGGCAGGAAACAGATAAGCGAATTGTTAAAAAGATCAATGAACTTATCAAAGATACCCGCAGAACACCATTTGAAGGTAAGGGGAAACCAGAACCCCTGAAACATAATTTGTCAGGTTTCTGGTCCCGACGCATTACAGAGGAGCACCGTCTGGTATACGCGGTTACTGATGATTCACTGCTCATTGCAGCATGTCGTTATCATTATTGAACAGATTCATTCATAGAATGAATTGTCAGTTTTGATACGCTAGCGTAGCCTTATAGATCTAAGGTGTATCAGGAGATAACGGATGAAAAAGGTCGCAATTGTCGGGTTAGGGTGGTTAGGCATGCCGCTGGCGATGTCACTTTCAGCGCGAGGCTGGCAAGTCACCGGGAGTAAAACCACACAAGATGGTGTCGAAGCGGCCCGAATGAGTGGCATTGATAGCTATCTGCTTCGCATGGAGCCTGAGTTAGTTTGCGATTCTGACGATCTGGATGCCCTGATGGATGCCGATGCGCTGGTCATTACGCTTCCGGCACGTCGTAGCGGCCCCGGCGATGAGTTCTATTTACAAGCGGTACAAGAGTTAGTGGATAGCGCGCTGGCCCATCGTATTCCCCGCATTATTTTTACCAGCTCGACATCTGTCTATGGCGACGCGCAAGGCACGGTGAAAGAAACCACCCCGCGTAATCCGGTGACCAACAGTGGACGAGTATTAGAAGAACTCGAAGACTGGCTGCACAATTTACCCGGTACTTCGGTCGATATTCTGCGTCTTGCGGGCCTGGTCGGACCGGGACGTCATCCCGGACGCTTCTTTGCCGGAAAAACCGCCCCTGATGGTGAACATGGTGTTAATTTAGTCCATTTAGAAGATGTTATTGGCGCTATCACTCTGTTGTTACAGGCACCTAAAGGCGGACACATCTATAATATATGTGCGCCAGCTCACCCTGCGCGTAATGTTTTCTATCCGCAGATGGCCCGTTTATTGGGGCTGGAACCTCCGCAGTTCAGAAATAGTCTGGACAGCGGCAAAGGTAAGATTATTGATGGCAGTCGGATTTGTAATGAACTGGGATTTGAATACCAGTATCCCGATCCGCTGGTAATGCCGCTGGAGTAAACGATCACGCCAGCAGGACGCCGCATACACTGCAAGGGGGCGTGTATGAAACCACTGCTGGATGTGTTGATGATCCTCGATGCCTTAGAAAAAGAAGGCAGTTTTGCGGCGGCGTCGGCCAAACTCTACAAGACGCCGTCCGCTCTGAGTTACACCGTTCACAAGCTGGAAAGCGACCTTAATATTCAATTGCTTGATCGCAGCGGACACCGCGCTAAATTCACCCGCACCGGAAAAATGTTATTAGAGAAAGGGCGGGAAGTTCTGCATACCGTGCGAGAACTGGAAAAGCAGGCGATCAAACTGCATGAAGGCTGGGAAAACGAGCTGGTGATTGGCGTGGACGACACCTTCCCTTTTTCTCTGCTTGCGCCACTCATTGAGGCTTTTTATCAACATCATAGCGTGACGCGCCTGAAGTTTATCAATGGTGTACTCGGTGGTTCATGGGATGCCCTGACTCAGGGGCGAGCGGATATTATTGTTGGCGCGATGCATGAGCCACCATCTTCCAGTGAGTTTGGTTTCTCTCGGTTGGGCGATCTGGAACAAGTCTTTGCGGTCGCGCCTCATCATCCGTTAGCCCTGGAAGAAGAACCGTTAAACCGTCGTATCATTAAACGATATCGGGCGATTGTGGTGGGGGACACTGCACAGGCCGGCGCTTCTACGGCCTCACAACTTCTCGACGAACAAGAAGCTATTACCGTTTTCGATTTTAAAACCAAGCTGGAGCTGCAAATTAGCGGCCTCGGCTGCGGCTGTTTACCCCGTTATCTGGCGCAACGTTTTCTCGATAGTGGTGCGTTAATCGAGAAGAAAGTGGTCGCCCAAACCCGGTAATGACTCCAACTTACTGATAGTGTTTTATGTTCAGATAATGCCCGATGACCTTGTCATGCAGCTCCACCGATTTTGAGAACGACAGTGACTTCCGTCCCAGCCTTGCCAGATGTTGTCTCAGATTCAGATTATGTCGCTCA
>NZ_MECT01000443.1:0-24447 GCF_001722145.1 Shigella sp. FC1544 | reverse complement strand
GCGGTGGTCCCACCTGACCCCATGCCGAACTCAGAAGTGAAACGCCGTAGCGCCGATGGTAGTGTGGGGTCTCCCCATGCGAGAGTAGGGAACTGCCAGGCATCAAGTTAAGCAGAAGGCCCGGTCGAAAGACTGGGCCTTTTTGCGTTGGTGAAAAAAATGCCGGGTGCGACACTGGCTGCGTCTGATCCAGCCTACTCTTGCTTATCCGTTCTGCTTTTGCATCCACTCCACCACAAAATCAGCCAGCCCCTCAACATCATTAATATCCAGTAATGCGACATCAAGATTAAGCGGCACATCACTGGCTACAGCAATAACATGCCTGTCTATCACTAATTCTTCAGGTCGATGTCCGGCTCCATCGCGAAACAGCACAATCTTTGCGATCTCTTCATGCTTAAACCCTTCGACCAGAATCAAATCCAGCTTTGAGGTATCCATTCGACTTGCGAGAAACTGTAGATCCAGCTCTTCTTCGTCTGGTGTTTCCGTCATCAAGGCCCATCGTTGCTGGCTGGCAACGATGGTTTGTGCCGCGCCAGCCTTGCGCAGCTCATAGCTATCTTTGCCTGGCTTATCAACATCCATATCATGGTGCGTATGCTTAATCAGCCCTGGACGGATCCCTCTGGCGCATAATGCCGGGATCAGTTTTTTCAAAAGCGTAGTTTTTCCGGTACCACTCCACGCGGCAAAGGCGAGTAACGGTATCATCGTTTTTCCTGCCATCGGGCAAGCTCCTCTGGCGTATTCACGTTAACAAATGCATCTTTATGATCGCTGAAATCAACCGCATGACCGCCAGCCAGACGCATAAATGCCATTACCCGGCGTTCTCCTGCTTGCAGATATTCCAGTAATAAAGGCTCAATAGCGCGGTTTACCAGAGCAATAGTCGGGTGATCGCGTTCACCGTCATGGACCCACACGACAGGCGCATCTTTGCGCTGATGATTAAGCCGGGCTGCTAAATCAGGGGGAATGTAAGGCGTATCGCACGGGCAAAACAAAAACCACTCACCAGCTTCCTGCTGCATTACTGAAAGCATTCCTGCCAGAGGGCCTGGGTAATCCGCCAGTGAATCTTCAATCACTTTCAGACCGCTTGCCTGATAGATTTCCTGATGACGATTGGCATTAACCACGACGTGAGAGAGCTGCGTCATAAGCGCGTCAGCGACATGTTGCCATAATGGTTTGCCGTTTAATTCAAGCAATCCTTTATCTACGCCGCCCATTCGTCTGGCTTTACCGCCTGCCAGCACAACGCCTGTTATCGTCGTCATCAGATTCACCGATATCGCCTCTTTTATTGTGGGATTGACCCTGCTAACGTGTCTGTCTCAAGAGTAAGGAGCATCACTATGAAATGTAAACGTCTGAATGAAGTTATTGAATTCCTCCAGCCAGCCTGGCAAAAAGAGCCAGACCTTAACCTGTTGCAATTTTTGCAGAAACTGGCGAAAGAGTCAGGTTTTGACGGCGAACTGGCGGATTTGACGGATGACATTCTGATCTATCACCTGAAAATGCGTGATTCCGCGAAAGATGCGGTGATCCCGGGTTTGCAGAAAGATTATGAAGAAGACTTCAAAACGGCGCTGTTACGCGCTCGCGGCGTAATTAAAGAGTAAAAGCTTGTAAGCGGCGCCACCAAAATCATCGTGAAATGATATCCTTCATTATTCGTAATGTTTTCCGGATGATGGGATGAACAACAGCGCTTTTACTTTCCAGACACTACACCCGGATACCATCATGGATGCTCTATTTGAGCAAGGGATCCGGGTGGATTCCGGTCTTACCCCGCTTAACAGCTATGAAAACCGTGTCTATCAATTTCAGGACGAAGATCTTCGACGTATTGTCGTCAAATTTTATCGCCCTGAACGTTGGACAGCCGATCAAATCCTCGAAGAACATCAATTTGCGTTGCAGTTGGTAAATGATGAAGTTCCGGTCGCAGCACCTGTGGCCTTTAACGGTCAGACTTTATTGAATCATCAGGGATTTTATTTCGCTGTTTTTCCAAGCGTCGGTGGTCGCCAGTTCGAAGCTGATAATATCGATCAGATGGAAGCGGTTGGGCGTTATTTAGGGCGTATGCACCAGACGGGGCGCAAACAGCTTTTTATCCATCGCCCGACCATCGGTCTGAATGAATATCTCATTGAGCCACGCAAGCTGTTTGAGGACGCTACACTGATACCTTCCGGGTTGAAAGCGGCATTCCTGAAAGCGACAGATGAGCTGATCGCCGCCGTTACAGCGCACTGGCGGGAAGATTCCACCGTTCTGCGCTTACATGGAGACTGCCACGCCGGGAATATTCTCTGGCGCGATGGTCCAATGTTTGTTGATCTGGATGATGCACGTAATGGTCCAGCTATTCAGGATTTGTGGATGTTGCTCAATGGCGATAAAGCCGAGCAGCGGATGCAACTGGAAACTATTATTGAAGCTTATGAAGAATTTAGCGAGTTCGACACCGCTGAAATCGGACTGATTGAACCTTTACGCGCCATGCGTTTGGTTTATTATCTTGCCTGGCTAATGCGGCGTTGGGCTGATCCCGCGTTCCCGAAAAATTTCCCGTGGTTAACCGGGGAAGATTACTGGCTGCGACAAACGGCGACTTTTATAGAACAGGCAAAAGTTCTACAAGAACCCCCTTTACAATTAACACCTATGTATTAATCGGAGAGAGTAGATCATGAAAAAGATTTGGCTGGCGCTGGCTGGTTTAGTTTTAGCGTTTAGCGCATCGGCGGCGCAGTATGAAGATGGTAAACAGTACACTACCCTGGAAAAACCGGTAGCTGGCGCGCCGCAAGTGCTGGAGTTTTTCTCTTTCTTCTGTCCGCACTGCTATCAGTTTGAAGAAGTTCTGCATATTTCTGATAATGTGAAGAAAAAACTGCCGGAAGGCGTGAAGATGACTAAATACCACGTCAACTTCATGGGTGGTGACCTGGGCAAAGATCTGACTCAGGCATGGGCTGTGGCGATGGCGCTGGGCGTGGAAGACAAAGTGACTGTTCCGCTGTTTGAAGGCGTACAGAAAACCCAGACCATTCGTTCTGCTTCTGATATCCGCGATGTATTTATCAACGCAGGTATTAAAGGTGAAGAGTACGACGCGGCGTGGAACAGCTTCGTGGTGAAATCTCTGGTAGCTCAGCAGGAAAAAGCTGCAGCTGACGTGCAATTGCGCGGTGTTCCGGCGATGTTTGTTAACGGTAAATATCAGCTGAATCCGCAGGGTATGGATACCAGCAATATGGATGTTTTTGTTCAGCAGTATGCTGATACAGTGAAATATCTGTCCGAGAAAAAATAATTCAATGTAAATTACATAAAGCCCGTGAATATTCACGGGCTTTTTTTATTATTTAATAAATATAAATACATTCTGATAATACATCCTGTCGCTGGACATTATTTCAGCATAAGTGGATATTCAAAGTTTTGCTGTTTTATCAGGGAATATTTATATGATACGTAAGTCAGCTACAGGTGTTATTGTTGCGTTAGCCGTAATCTGGGGTGGTGGCACATGGTACACAGGTACGCAAATTCAGCCTGGTGTCGAAAAATTTATTAAAGATTTTAACGATGCTAAAAAGAAAGGTGAACATGCCTACGATATGACGTTAAGTTATAAAAACTTTGACAAAGGCTTTTTTAATTCCCATTTTCAAATGCAAATTTCATTTGATAACGGTGCACCCGATCTCAATATCAAGCCAGGCCAGAAAGTTGCATTTGATGTGGATGTTGAGCACGGTCCGTTGCCCATCACAATGTTAATGCATGGTAATGTCATCCCAGCACTGGCAGCGGCAAAAGTGAACTTAGTGAATAATGAACTGACACAACCGCTATTTATCGCCGCGAAAAATAAATCGCCCGTGGAAGCGACATTGCGATTCGCGTTTGGTGGCTCATTCTCTACGACATTAGATGTTGCCCCTGCAGAGTATGGAAAGTTTTCTTTTGGTGAGGGCCAGTTTACTTTTAATGGTGATGGTAGTTCATTGTCTAACCTGGATATTGAAGGCAAAGTCGAAGATATTGTTCTGCAATTATCACCAATGAACAAAGTAACGGCAAAAAGTTTTACCATTGATTCTCTGACACGATTAGAAGAAAAGAAATTTCCGGTTGGTGAAAGCGAGTCGAAATTTAATCAGGTTAATATTATCAATCAGGGGGAAGACGTTGCCCAAATCGATGCTTTCGTTGCAAAAACCAGGCTGGATCGCGTTAAAGACAAAGATTATATCAATGTCAATCTGACCTACGAACTTGATAAGTTAACAAAAGGGAATCAGCAACTCGGTAGTGGTGAGTGGTCATTGATTGCTGAATCTATTTATCCCTCAGCAGTGCGCCAATTTATCATCCAGTATAACATTGCGATGCAGAAGCAGCTTGCTGCACACCCTGAGTTAGCAAACGATGAAGTTGCTCTGCAAGAAGTGAATGCTGCATTGTTCAAAGAGTATTTACCGTTATTACAACAAAGTGAGCCGACCATTAAACAACCGGTAAGATGGAAGAACGCACTCGGCGAACTAAATGCCAATCTGGATATCAGTATTGCCGACCCAGCCAAATCTTCATCATCCACAAACAAAGATATCAAATCGCTCAATTTTGATGTGAAGTTACCGCTTAATGTCGTCACAGAAACCGCAAAACAGCTTAATTTATCTGAAGGAATGGATGCGGAAAAAGCGCAAAAGCGGGCTGATAAACAAATCAGCGGGATGATGACCTTAGGTCAGATGTTTCAGTTAATCACGATTGACAACAATACCGCCTCGCTGCAACTGCGTTATACACCGGGTAAAGTTGTTTTTAACGGACAGGAGATGAGCGAAGAAGAATTTATGTCTCGTGCCGGACGTTTTGTTCATTAAAATACTCACTCGCCTCTGCTCATTCAGAGGTGAGCAAAATTTACTTGTCCTGCCGCTGTGATGACATCAACGACGTCAGAAGTCGGTCTTTTTCCTGCCACAGTGAGTTCAGCCATTGCTGAAAATGGCGCTTAAAGCTTTTGTCATTGATGTAGTCGCCATGTAACTCATCGGCAATAGGCTGTAAATCCACATGAACGACAATTCGCGTCAGTTTACCGCTTAACATATCGAAGAACGGCTGACGGTTATTGTCCGGATAACACAGCGTAACATTAAGCAGTTTATCGAATTGTTTACCCAGTACATTTATCGCCATCGCAATGCCTGCCGCCTTTGGTGGCAACAAGTTTTGAAAAGTGGAGTGGGTTTGCTGATGTTTTTCTTGCGTGAAACGGGAGCCTTCAACGAAATTGACAATGGTGGTGGGATGCAGGCGAAACTTTTCACAAGAACGCCGAGTGGTTTCAACATCTTTACCACGTCGCTCCGGATGACGTAATAAATAAGCGCGGGAATAACGCTTCATAAACGGCATATCCAGCGCCCAGCACGCCAGGCCAAGAAATGGCACCCAGGCCAGCTGTTGCTTGAGGAAATATTTATTCATCGGAATGTGCTTACGAAACAGCACGCACAGTACGACAATATCTGCCCAACTACGGTGGTTACAAATAAGCAGATACCAGTTCTTCTTACTTAACCCTTCCAGCCCGTGAACTTCCCATTGCAGGTGTGGGTTCAGATGCAGTAATACCGCCAGACCTTCACACCAGCAATACATCATAAAATCACAAAAACGCGAAACCTTTCGCCAAATGACTGGCACAGGTAGCAATAGTTTTACAATCCCGGCAATGATGATCGGGACGGAACAAAAAATAGTGACCAAAATGGTCAATACGATACTCAGCAAAAGGGTTATCGCAGCGAGTATTCTCGTCATAATGAATTTATTCAAAAGGTTAGCCATAGACAGTGCGCTAAAGAAGCGCAAGGCGCAGATTTTAGCAGAAAACGACCCAAATAACGGATGATCCTTAAGGAGAAAAATAATTCATATCTATCCACATTAGAAAAAATCCCATTATCTCAATTATTAGGGATGGCTTTATTTTTAACTACATGAAAAACAAAGACAAACATCATACTGTAAAAAGCATGATAATAAATTAAAAGCGATGTAAATAATTTATGCACAAAGTTATCCACATGACGATTTGCGAGCGATCCAGAAGATCTACAAAAGATTTTCACGAAAAGCGGTGAAAAACTCATGTTTTTATCCTGTCTGTGGCATCCTTTACCCATAATCTGATAAACAGGCACGGACATTATGGTTCAGATCCCCCAAAATCCACTTATCCTTGTAGATGGTTCATCTTATCTTTATCGCGCATATCACGCGTTTCCCCCGCTGACTAACAGCGCAGGCGAGCCGACCGGTGCGATGTATGGTGTCCTCAACATGCTGCGCAGTCTGATCATGCAATATAAACCGACGCATGCAGCGGTGGTCTTTGACGCCAAGGGAAAAACCTTTCGTGATGAACTGTTTGAACATTACAAATCACATCGCCCGCCAATGCCGGACGATCTGCGAGCACAAATCGAACCTCTGCACGCGATGGTTAAAGCGATGGGACTGCCGCTGCTGGCGGTTTCTGGCGTAGAAGCGGACGACGTTATCGGTACTCTGGCGCGCGAAGCCGAAAAAGCCGGGCGTCCGGTGCTGATCAGCACTGGCGATAAAGATATGGCGCAGCTGGTGACGCCAAATATTACGCTTATCAATACCATGACGAATACCATCCTCGGACCGGAAGAGGTGGTGAATAAGTACGGCGTGCCGCCAGAACTGATCATCGATTTCCTGGCGCTGATGGGTGACTCCTCCGATAACATCCCTGGCGTACCGGGCGTCGGTGAAAAAACCGCGCAGGCATTGCTGCAAGGTCTGGGCGGGCTGGATACGCTGTATGCCGAGCCAGAAAAAATTGCTGGGTTGAGCTTCCGTGGCGCGAAAACAATGGCAGCGAAGCTCGAGCAAAACAAAGAAGTTGCTTATCTCTCATACCAGCTGGCGACGATTAAAACCGACGTTGAACTGGAGCTGACCTGTGAACAACTGGAAGTGCAGCAACCGGCAGCGGAAGAGTTGTTGGGGCTGTTCAAAAAGTATGAGTTCAAACGCTGGACTGCTGATGTCGAAGCGGGCAAATGGTTACAGGCCAAAGGGGCAAAAACAGCCGCGAAGCCGCAGGAAACCAGTGTTGCAGACGAAGCGCCAGAAGTGACGGCAACGGTGATTTCTTATGACAACTACGTCACCATCCTTGATGAAGAAACACTGAAAGCGTGGATTGCGAAGCTGGAAAAAGCGCCGGTATTTGCATTTGATACCGAAACCGACAGCCTTGATAACATCTCTGCTAACCTGGTCGGGCTTTCTTTTGCTATCGAGCCAGGCGTAGCGGCATATATTCCGGTTGCTCATGATTATCTTGATGCGCCCGATCAAATCTCTCGCGAGCGTGCACTCGAGTTGCTAAAACCGCTGCTGGAAGATGAAAAGGCGCTGAAGGTCGGGCAAAACCTGAAATACGATCGCGGTATTCTGGCGAATTACGGCATTGAGCTGCGTGGGATTGCGTTTGATACCATGCTGGAGTCCTACATTCTCAATAGCGTTGCCGGGCGTCACGATATGGACAGCCTCGCGGAACGTTGGTTGAAGCACAAAACCATCACTTTTGAAGAGATTGCGGGTAAAGGCAAAAATCAACTGACCTTTAACCAGATTGCCCTCGAAGAGGCCGGACGTTACGCCGCCGAAGATGCTGATGTCACCTTGCAGTTGCATCTGAAAATGTGGCCGGACCTGCAAAAACACAAAGGGCCGTTGAACGTCTTCGAGAATATCGAAATGCCGCTGGTGCCGGTGCTTTCACGCATTGAACGTAACGGTGTGAAGATCGATCCGAAAGTGCTGCACAATCATTCTGAAGAGCTCACCTTGCGTCTGGCTGAGCTGGAAAAGAAAGCGCATGAAATTGCAGGTGAAGAATTTAACCTTTCTTCCACCAAGCAGTTGCAAACCATTCTGTTTGAAAAACAGGGTATTAAACCGCTGAAGAAAACGCCGGGTGGCGCGCCGTCAACGTCGGAAGAGGTACTGGAAGAACTGGCGCTGGACTATCCGTTGCCAAAAGTGATTCTGGAGTATCGTGGTCTGGCGAAGCTGAAATCGACCTACACCGACAAGCTGCCGCTGATGATCAACCCGAAAACCGGGCGTGTGCATACCTCTTATCACCAGGCAGTAACTGCAACGGGACGTTTATCGTCAACCGATCCTAACCTGCAAAACATTCCGGTGCGTAACGAAGAAGGTCGTCGTATCCGCCAGGCGTTTATTGCGCCAGAGGATTATGTGATTGTCTCAGCGGACTACTCGCAGATTGAACTGCGCATTATGGCGCATCTTTCGCGTGACAAAGGCTTGCTGACCGCATTCGCGGAAGGAAAAGATATCCACCGGGCAACGGCGGCAGAAGTGTTTGGTTTGCCACTGGAAACCGTCACCAGCGAGCAACGCCGTAGCGCGAAAGCGATCAACTTTGGTCTGATTTATGGCATGAGTGCTTTCGGTCTGGCGCGGCAATTGAACATTCCACGTAAAGAAGCGCAGAAGTACATGGACCTTTACTTCGAACGCTACCCTGGCGTGCTGGAGTATATGGAACGCACCCGTGCTCAGGCGAAAGAGCAGGGCTACGTTGAAACGCTGGACGGACGCCGTCTGTATCTGCCGGATATCAAATCCAGCAATGGTGCTCGTCGTGCAGCGGCTGAACGTGCAGCCATTAACGCGCCAATGCAGGGAACCGCCGCCGACATTATCAAACGGGCGATGATTGCCGTTGATGCGTGGTTACAGGCTGAGCAACCGCGTGTACGTATGATCATGCAGGTACACGATGAACTGGTATTTGAAGTTCATAAAGATGATGTTGATGCCGTCGCGAAGCAGATTCATCAACTGATGGAAAACTGTACCCGTCTGGATGTGCCGTTGCTGGTGGAAGTGGGGAGTGGCGAAAACTGGGATCAGGCGCACTAAGATTCGCCTGAACATGCCCTTTTTTCGTAAGTAAGCAACATAAGCTGTCACGTTTTGTGATGGCTATTAGAAATTCCTATGCAACAACTGAAAAAAAATTACAAAAAGTGCTTTCTGAACTGAACAAAAAAGAGTAAAGTTAGTCGCGTAGGGTACAGAGGTAAGATGTTCTATCTTTCAGACCTTTTACTTCACGTAATCGGATTTGGCTGAATATTTTAGCCGCCCCAGTCAGTAATGACTGGGGCGTTTTTTATTGGGCGAAAGAAAAGATCCGTAATGCCTGATGCGCTATGTTTATCAGGCCAACGGTAGAATTGTAATCTATTGAATTTACGGGCCGGATACGCCACATCCGGCACAAGCATTAAGGCAAGAAAATTATTCGCCGTCCTGCGTTTCTTCTACAGGCTGCATCTCGCTAAACCAGGTATCCAGTTTCTGCCGCAGCTTGTCCACGCCTTGTTTCTTCAACGAAGAAAACGTTTCAACCTGCACATCACCGTTAAACGCCAGTACAGCTTCACGCACCATATTCAATTGCGCTTTACGTGCGCCGCTTGCCAGTTTGTCCGCTTTGGTCAGCAGCACCAGAACGGCGATATTGCTGTCTACCGCCCACTCAATCATCTGCTGATCCAAATCTTTCAGCGGATGGCGAATATCCATTAGCACCACCAGACCTTGCAGGCTCTGACGTTTTTCGAGGTATTCGCCGAGCGCACGCTGCCATTTGCGCTTCATCTCTTCCGGGACTTCCGCATAACCGTACCCAGGCAAGTCAACCAGACGCTTGCCGTCAGCCACTTCAAACAGGTTGATAAGCTGGGTGCGCCCTGGGGTTTTTGAGGTACGAGCCAGGCTTTTCTGGTTAGTCAGCGTGTTCAGCGCGCTGGATTTACCTGCGTTGGAACGGCCTGCAAAAGCCACTTCAATTCCGGTATCGGAAGGTAGGTGGCGAATATCAGGCGCACTCATCACAAAATGCGTCTGTTGATAATTCAAATTAGTCAAAGCGGTCGTCTCCGTCAGTCAAAGCTTTGTGGCGATTATACCTGAACCATAATAAAAGGCGGATTTTTCGGCGTGAGCGTTGTAAGTAAAAGCCATACGCTTTGTGAGACATTGCCGATAGTCTTTATGCGAAATAGCAGAGAAAATTCTGCGATGCATGTCAAATAAGCTATATAAATCAGTGAATTGCTTTTATATAAAACTCTGAAAATGTGCAAATACTGATGGCGGTTGATTGTTTGTTTAAAGCAAAGGCGTAAAGTAGCACCCATAGAGCGAGGACGCTAACAGGAACAATGACTCAGGATGAGGGTCAGGAGCGCCAGGAGGCGAAGACAGAGGATTGTCAGGAAGACAAACGTCCGGAGACGTAATTAAACGGAAATGGAATCAACACGGATTGTTCCGGCTAAAGGAAAAACAGGGTGTGTTGGCGGCCTGCAAGGATTGTAAGACCCGTTAAGGGTTATGAGTCAGGAAAAAAGGCGACAGAGTAATCTGTCGCCTTTTTTCTTTGCTTGCTTTCTGTTAGATTCCGCCGCAAATCGATACTGAATAAAACGGCTAAAAGACGAACCATTATGAAACCATCATCTTCAAACTCACGCAGCAAAGGTCATGCAAAAGCGCGTCGAAAAACACGCGAGGAGCTGGATCAGGAAGCTCGTGATCGCAAGCGTCAGAAAAAACGTCGTGGTCATGCGCCGGGCAGCCGCGCAGCGGGCGGAAACACCACGTCAGGCAGCAAAGGCCAGAACGCACCAAAAGATCCACGTATTGGCAGTAAAACCCCTATTCCATTGGGCGTGACTGAAAAAGTCACCAAACAGCACAAACCGAAGAGTGAGAAACCTATGCTTTCACCGCAGGCGGAGTTGGAATTACTGGAAACGGATGAGCGTCTGGATGCGCTGCTGGAACGTCTGGAAGCAGGCGAAACCCTGAGTGCCGAAGAGCAATCCTGGGTGGATGCTAAACTGGATCGTATTGATGAGTTGATGCAGAAACTCGGCCTCTCTTATGACGATGACGAAGAAGAGGAAGAAGACGAGAAGCAAGAAGACATGATGCGTCTGCTGCGGGGCAACTAACGGATTGCCGCCGTGGGCCTTCCCGTTCTGCTGATAACCCTTCCGGTTATATGTTATCTGGTGTGGTTATTCGTTAAACTACAGCGGTTGTCGCGGCGACAAAAGTGGCTGCGCAACCGGCTGATGACCCGAAACGGGCATCCGCCGGTACGCCGTAGCCGCCAGAGACGCCATCGGAAGGAGTGAGCATGTCTGTACAGCAAATCGACTGGGATCTGGCCCTGATCCAGAAATATAACTATTCCGGGCCACGATACACCTCGTACCCGACCGCGCTGGAGTTTTCAGAAGACTTCGGCGAACAGGCGTTTTTACAAGCCGTGGAGTGCTATCCTGAGCGTCCATTATCTCTCTACGTACATATCCCGTTCTGCCATAAGCTTTGTTACTTCTGCGGTTGCAATAAGATTGTTACTCGCCAGCAGCACAAGGCCGATCAGTATCTGGACGCGCTGGAGCAAGAAATCGTCCATCGTGCACCGCTGTTCGCCGGGCGTCACGTCAGCCAATTGCACTGGGGCGGCGGAACGCCGACGTATCTGAATAAAGCGCAAATCAGCCGCCTGATGAAGCTGCTGCGCGAAAACTTCCAGTTCAATGCCGATGCGGAGATTTCGATCGAAGTCGATCCGCGGGAAATCGAACTGGATGTACTCGATCATTTACGCGCCGAAGGCTTTAATCGCCTGAGCATGGGCGTGCAGGACTTCAACAAAGAAGTGCAACGTCTGGTTAACCGCGAGCAGGATGAAGAGTTCATCTTTGCACTGCTTAACCATGCGCGTGAGATTGGTTTTACCTCCACCAACATCGACCTGATTTACGGCCTGCCGAAACAGACGCCGGAGAGTTTCGCCTTTACCCTGAAACGTGTGGCGGAGCTGAACCCCGATCGTCTGAGTGTCTTTAACTACGCGCATCTGCCGACCATTTTTGCTGCTCAGCGCAAAATCAAAGATGCTGACCTGCCGAGTCCGCAGCAAAAACTCGATATCCTGCAGGAAACCATCGCCTTCCTGACGCAATCGGGCTATCAGTTTATCGGTATGGATCACTTTGCCCGTCCGGATGACGAGCTGGCGGTGGCCCAGCGTGAAGGCGTGCTGCATCGTAACTTCCAGGGCTACACCACTCAGGGCGATACCGATCTGCTGGGGATGGGCGTTTCCGCCATCAGCATGATTGGCGACTGCTACGCGCAGAACCAGAAAGAGTTGAAGCAGTACTATCAGCAAGTGGATGAACAAGGCAATGCGCTGTGGCGTGGTATTGCGCTAACGCGTGATGACTGTATTCGCCGCGATGTGATTAAGTCGCTCATCTGCAACTTCCGTCTGGATTACGCCCCTATTGAGAAACAGTGGGATTTGCACTTCGCTGATTACTTTGCGGAAGATCTCAAGCTGCTCGCCCCGTTAGCAAAAGATGGGCTGGTGGATGTGGATGAGAAGGGAATACAGGTGACGGCGAAAGGTCGCTTGCTGATCCGCAACATTTGCATGTGCTTTGATACCTATCTGCGCCAGAAAGCGCGGATGCAGCAGTTCTCACGGGTGATTTGAATAGTGAATGGCGCTTCGTTTACAAAGTAGAAAACGAAAGCGCCATCAATGTGCTGAGAACAAGATTGCCTGATGCGCTACGCTTATCAGGCCTACAAAACCTGTTGAAAATATTGCTTTTGTAGGCCGGATAAGGCGTTCACGCCGCATCCGGCATGAACAAAGAGCACTTCATCAGCAATCTGAAACTCAACTAAACAGCCCAATCATTGCGGCACACAGCACGGCAGCAACGGCAGTTTGCGGTGTGTGGCTGTCAACTGCGCCACTCGATACCAGATTAATTATTGATTCCAGCATAATGACTCTCCCCGTTTTCCGGGCAGATCATACTGAACTTATCGGAACAGTAAAGCGTAAAATACCAGCAATTTGCGCTCAATAATCAATCTTTACACACAAGCTGTGAATCACTCCATCCCCAGCTCTTTTAACTTACGCGTCAGGGTGTTGCGGCCCCAGCCGAGTAGCCGCGCCGCTTCCTGTTTATGCCCCTGCGTATGTCGCAACGCGGTCGTCAGTAACGTCCGCTCTAGCTCTGGCTGCGCTTCGGAAAGCAGATTTTGATGACCGGAACGCAGCGCTCTGTCTGCCCACTGCGCAAGAAGCGTCGCCCAGCTGTCCGGTTGCATTTGCGAAGTACTCTCCGCAACTGTTGATTCAAACAGTTCGCCGGGCAAATCCTGAATCAACACTTCCTGCCCGGCGGCCATCACCGTTAGCCAGCGGCAGGTGTTTTCCAGCTGGCGCACGTTGCCTGGCCACGCCAGACGCGTCAGAGCAGCTTCGGTTTCCGGATGCAGTAACTTCGCTTCTACGCCCAGTTCGCGCGCGGCAACCTGTAAAAAATGGCGCGCCAGACGGGGAATATCTTCCCGACGTTCGCGCAGCGGCGGCAGATGAACGCGGATAACGTTTAGGCGGTGGAACAGATCCTCACGGAACTTACCTTCCTGCACTCGCTGTTCGAGATTCTGGTGAGTGGCAGCGATAATCCGCACATCCACTTTCACCGGCGCATAGCCGCCAACGCGGTAAAACTGACCGTCTGCCAGCACGCGCAGCAAACGCGTCTGCACATCCAGCGGCATATCACCAATTTCGTCGAGGAATAATGTACCGCCATCGGCCTGTTCAAAACGCCCCTGACGAATGGTATTCGCGCCAGTAAACGCGCCTTTCTCGTGGCCAAACAGTTCTGATTCGATCAAATCTTTTGGGATAGCTGCCATATTCAGCGCGATAAACGGCGCTTTGGCGCGCGGACTGTGGCGATGCAGGGCATGAGCGACCAGTTCTTTACCGGTGCCGGATTCGCCGTTAATCAGCACGCTAATAGAAGAACGCGAAAGCCGACCGATAATACGGAACACGTCCTGCATGGCTGGCGCTTCGCCGATGATATCGGTCGTTGGGCCGTTAAGCTGAATATTACGCGGCTGCTGCTGTTCCTGGTAATGACTGATAGCGCGCTCAACCAGCGCCACGGCTTCGTCGATATCAAACGGTTTGGGCAGATAATCAAACGCCCCTTGTTGATAGGCGCTGACGGCAGCATCCAGATCGGAATGTGCGGTCATAATGATGACCGGAAGCATTGGATGGCGCTGTTTAATCTGCTTGAGCAGCGCCAGCCCGTCCATTCCCGGCATACGGATATCTGAAAGCAGCACATCCGGCGTTTTGCTCGCCAGCGCCTCCAGTACTTCCGCGCCGTTCTCAAATGTCGTACAGGTTAAACCCGCTCCAGCGAGCGCACGTTCAAGCACCCAACGGATGGAACTATCGTCATCGACTACCCAGACTATCCCTCGTTGCATAAACGTCACCTTTATTTCCTGATAGGCAGGTAAACCGAGAACTCGGTATGACCTGGCCAACTGGTAAATTCAATTTTGCCTGAATGCTGATCAATCAAATTACGGGCGATGGATAAGCCAAGCCCGGTGCCACTTTCGCGGCCGCTGACCATCGGGTAAAACAGCGTATCCTGCAAATGAGGCGGAATGCCCGGCCCGTTATCTTCCACATCAATCCGCGCCGCCAGCCGGTAGCGCTCGCCGTGTAAGGTCAGTTGAAACGCGGTGCGGGTACGCAGAATGATTTCACCGCCTTCCGGCCCCAGCGCCTGTAGCGCATTGCGCACAATATTCAGCAAGACCTGTTCAATTTGATCCGGGTCGTGCGCCAGTTCCGGCAGGCTGGGATCGTAATCACGAATCAACCGCACGTTGTCCGGCAGTTCCATCGACACCAGCGTTACCACGCGTTCAGCCACTTTGTGAATACTTTCGGTAACGCGCGTACCGGGCAGCTGCGGCCCCAACAGACGGTCGACCAGATTTCGCAGCCGGTCCGCCTGTTCGATAATCACTTTGGTATATTCGAGTAGTGATGGGTCAGGTAACGCTTTGCTGAGCAGCTGCGCCGCGCCACGTAAACCGCCAAGCGGATTTTTAATCTCATGTGCCAGGCCGCGCACTAAATCACGGGCAGCAACCTGCTGGGCGTGCTGTAGCTGTTCCTGACTTAAGCGGCGCTGGTTATCCATCGGAGCCATCTCCAGCAGGATCATGCCGTCCGGCATACGCTGGGCAGTCACAGAAAGGATATGCGAGCGCCCGTCGATGACCAGCGTCACTTCGTTATCGGTAAAACCTTGCCCCGCCTCCAGACTTTCTTGCATCAGCTCGATATTTAATGAGAAGTAGCTCAACAGTTCCGGTAACGGTGTACCAAACAATTTGCGGGAGCTTTGGGCGAGCAGTTGTTGCGCGGCAGGGTTGGCGTAATGGATCTCCAGGTTGTCATCGATTAACAAAATACTGTTAATCAGCGAGTTGAGGATCTGCCCAGCATCGGGCTGCGTGCCTGTTGCCATAAAGCAGTCTCCTGAACAGGTTGCACCATTTTAGTGCATTATAGCTTTTTACGGATAAAAAGCGCGAAGCATCAGAGAATTGACGGAGAAAAAAGCCCATGCAGAGATGGGCTGAAAGTTTCCACGGCAACTAAATCCCGGCGTTGTTGCGCCGGGTAGTACAACTTCAACTATTAGACGCTGTAGTACAGCTCAAACTCTACCGGATGCGGAGTCATACGCACGCGGTCATCTTCTTCGCGACGCAGAGCGATGTACGCATCAATTGCTTCGTCAGTGAACACGCCACCGGCTTTCAGGAACTCGCGGTCCAGATCCAGTTCGTTCAGTGCTTCTTCCAGAGAGCCTGCAACCTGTGGGATCTCTTTCGCTTCTTCTGGCGGCAGGTCATACAGGTTTTTGTCCATGGCTTCACCCGGATGGATCTTGTTCTTGATACCATCAAGACCGGCCATCAGCAGGGCAGCAAAGCACAGGTACGGGTTAGCTGCCGGATCCGGGAAACGTACTTCGATACGACGTGCTTTCGGAGAAGAAACCACCGGAATACGGATAGACGCAGAACGGTTACGCGCAGAGTAAGCCAGCATTACCGGTGCTTCATAGCCCGGGACCAGACGCTTATAAGAGTTGGTGGTCGGGTTTGCCAGGGCGTTAATCGCTTTAGCGTGTTTGATTACGCCGCCAATGTAGTACAGCGCCTGCTCAGACAGACCTGCGTATTTGTCGCCTGCGAACAGGTTAACGCCGTTTTTAGACAGAGACATGTGGCAGTGCATACCGGAGCCGTTATCACCGAACATCGGTTTTGGCATAAAGGTCGCGGTTTTACCGAAGCGGTGCGCTACGTTGTGCACAACATATTTGTAGATCTGAATTTCGTCAGCTTTTTTGGTCATGGTATTGAAGCGGGTAGCCACTTCGTTCTGACCAGCAGTCGCTACTTCGTGGTGATGGGCTTCAACCACCAGACCCATCTGTTCCATCACCAGACACATTTCAGAACGAATATCCTGAGCCGAGTCTACCGGTGGAACCGGGAAGTAACCGCCTTTCACTGCCGGACGGTGACCTTTGTTACCACCTTCGTATTGGGTGGAGGAGTTCCATGCGCCTTCGATATCGTCGATAGCAACGTGGGAACCGGAGATAGATGATCCGAAACGGATGTCATCGAACAGGAAGAATTCAGGTTCTGGCCCGAACAGTACGGTGTCGGCAATGCCAGTGGAACGCAGGTAATCTTCGGCGCGCTTCGCAATGGAGCGCGGGTCACGGTCATAGCCTTGCAGGGTGCCAGGTTCAAGGATGTCGCAACGGATAATCAGGGTGGAGTCGGCGAAGAACGGGTCAATCACTGCGGTGGATGCGTCTGGCATCAGCACCATGTCGGACTCGTTAATGCCTTTCCAGCCGCCAATCGAGGAGCCGTCAAACATTTTGCCTTCTTCGAAGAATTCAGCATTCACCTGATGAGCAGGGATAGTGACGTGCTGTTCTTTACCTTTAGTATCGGTGAAGCGCAAATCAACAAACTTCACTTCGTGCTCGTTCAGCATCGTCAGTACGTGTTCAGCGGACATACTTTAACTCTCCTGGATTGGTCATGGTCGTCGTGGTAACGAAATCTGCAATTATTTTGGCCGTGTCGCCGTAAAAAAGATAAAGCGAAATCTGTGCCAACTTTTAAATTGCCCCTAAAAGGCGTTATCATGCGCACCATCGTGCAAAAGGGCTGCACCACGATGTGAATGTTGCACCAATATAGTGCTTCAATGGAAACATTAAGCACCATGTTGGTGCAATGACCTTTGGATAACCCTTTTTATGCTCCGTGAAAGCGATCACAAAGGGACTCTGCAATACTTGTTTGCGGAGGATGTTTGTGATCCTGTTTTGTAGTGCGATTAATCCGTGTACAATAACGCGCTATTTCTAATGCCTGAGGCAAAGTTGTGATCGAAAAATTGCGTAATATCGCCATCATCGCGCACGTAGACCATGGTAAAACCACCCTGGTAGACAAGCTGCTCCAACAATCCGGTACGTTCGACTCTCGTGCCGAAACCCAAGAGCGCGTGATGGACTCCAACGATTTGGAGAAAGAGCGTGGGATTACCATCCTCGCGAAAAACACCGCTATCAAATGGAATGATTACCGTATCAACATAGTTGATACCCCGGGGCACGCCGACTTCGGTGGTGAAGTTGAACGTGTAATGTCCATGGTAGACTCAGTGCTGCTGGTGGTTGACGCATTTGACGGCCCGATGCCGCAAACGCGCTTCGTAACCAAAAAAGCGTTTGCTTACGGCCTGAAGCCGATTGTTGTTATCAACAAAGTTGACCGCCCTGGCGCGCGTCCTGATTGGGTTGTGGATCAGGTATTCGATCTGTTCGTTAACCTCGACGCGACCGACGAGCAGCTGGACTTCCCGATCGTTTACTCTTCTGCGCTGAACGGTATCGCGGGTCTGGACCACGAAGATATGGCGGAAGACATGACCCCGCTGTACCAGGCGATTGTTGACCACGTTCCTGCGCCGGACGTTGACCTTGACGGTCCGTTCCAGATGCAGATTTCTCAGCTCGATTACAACAGCTATGTTGGCGTTATCGGCATTGGCCGCATCAAGCGCGGTAAAGTGAAGCCGAACCAGCAGGTCACTATCATCGATAGCGAAGGCAAAACCCGCAACGCGAAAGTCGGTAAAGTGCTGGGCCACCTCGGTCTGGAACGTATCGAAACCGACCTGGCGGAAGCTGGCGATATCGTTGCGATCACGGGCCTTGGCGAACTGAACATTTCTGACACCGTTTGCGACACGCAAAACGTTGAAGCGCTGCCGGCACTCTCCGTTGATGAGCCGACCGTTTCTATGTTCTTCTGCGTTAACACCTCGCCGTTCTGCGGTAAAGAAGGTAAGTTCGTAACGTCTCGTCAGATCCTGGATCGTCTGAACAAAGAACTGGTACACAACGTTGCGCTGCGCGTAGAAGAAACCGAAGACGCTGATGCGTTCCGCGTTTCTGGTCGTGGCGAACTACACCTGTCTGTTCTGATCGAAAACATGCGTCGTGAAGGTTTCGAACTGGCGGTATCCCGTCCGAAAGTTATCTTCCGTGAAATCGACGGTCGTAAACAAGAGCCATATGAAAACGTGACTCTGGACGTTGAAGAACAGCATCAGGGTTCTGTAATGCAGGCGCTGGGCGAACGTAAAGGCGACCTGAAAAACATGAATCCAGACGGTAAAGGCCGCGTACGTCTCGACTACGTGATCCCAAGCCGTGGTCTGATTGGCTTCCGTTCTGAGTTCATGACCATGACTTCCGGTACTGGTCTGCTGTACTCCACCTTCAGCCACTACGACGACGTACGTCCGGGTGAAGTGGGTCAGCGTCAGAACGGCGTACTGATCTCTAACGGTCAGGGTAAAGCGGTCGCGTTCGCGCTGTTCGGTCTGCAGGATCGCGGTAAGCTGTTCCTCGGTCACGGTGCAGAAGTTTACGAAGGTCAGATTATCGGTATTCATAGCCGCTCTAACGACCTGACTGTAAACTGCCTGACCGGTAAGAAACTGACCAACATGCGTGCTTCCGGTACTGACGAAGCCGTTGTTCTGGTTCCGCCTATCCGCATGACTCTGGAACAAGCTCTGGAGTTCATCGATGATGACGAACTGGTAGAAGTGACTCCGACCTCTATCCGTATTCGTAAACGTCACCTGACGGAAAACGATCGTCGTCGCGCCAACCGCGCACCGAAAGACTATTAATTTCGTTTTTTAGTTATAAAAAACCTGCCATTGCTGGCAGGTTTTTTTTGCTTATGGAAAACAAAATCCGCTGAAATTCCCAGCGGATTTTCCGAAATTTCAATTTCAGGATACTTCTTGCTCGGCAACCACCAGTTCAACATTCTCTTCACTTAACAACTGGCAGAAAGAATTGGGAGGCGGGGCATCAGTAAAAAAAGCCCTGACATTCCGTGCATTGCCAATTGAAACGGCAGCAGACGCGGCAAACTTCGTATGATCGGCCACTAACAATGTATTCCGCGCATGTTTAATCATCGTTCTCGCGACTAACGCTTCATTTACATCAAATTCCAGTAGGGTGCCGTCATGTTCAATGGCACCTATACTGGTGATTAAATAATCTGCGCGGAAGCCTTCAATAAAATCCACGGCTCCTGGGCCGATAATCCCGCCGTTATGAGCGCGTAAAGTGCCTCCCGGCACCATCACTTCAATATCCTGGTTCTTATAAAGAATCTGTGCCACACGTAGGCTGTTAGTGATAATGCGTAAATCACGCCGGTTGAGTAATGCCCTGGCAACGGCTTCTACGGTTGTACCGATGGTGATAAAGACGGTACAGCGTTCGGGAAGGTAATCGGCGACTGCCTCAGCGATCGCCCGTTTCTCGGCGGTGAGCGAAAGTTCCCGTTGCTCAAAAGCGGTATTCATGACGCTGGAGACGCGCCCGGCCCCTCCATGATGACGGGTGATCAAGCCCTGCTCACTGAGTTTTCGGATATCCCGGCGCACGGTTTGCGTTGAAACATCCAGCAGTTGTGCCAGTTCTTCAATATTCATATAACCGCGTTCTGCGATTAGATGAACGAGTTGGTCATGGCGTGGATTACCTGTCACTTCGATGATACTCATGAATACTCCCTTGCCCCTCCTCGGTAGATGTTTACCATTTTACGCATAAAGTGACAAAAATGATTCGGTTTGCTCACGATTAGGAATGCCGGCCCGACCGCCAGGCTGGGTACATTTCATCGCGGCAACCGCACTGGCAAAACGAATAGCCTCTTTTGTTGGCATTTTTTCTGCCAACGCTACCGCGAGTGCGCCGTGAAAAACATCGCCTGCTCCAGTGGTATCAACCACATTGACAGAAAATGCCTCCTGTTGACACAAATGACCATCTTCAATCCACAACGATCCTTCAGAACCCAGCGTAACATACACTTTACCTGCTGTTTGTGTCGTTGCCTGGAACAAACCTTCTTCAGGTGACTGCAGGCCAGTCATGCGTTTCAGCCCTGGTGTTGAGAACACGGCGTGATCGGCAAGCGCGACAAGTGGAGAAATATCCTGCGGTGTCATATCGGCGTCTAAAAGCGTTGTCACACCCGCAAGGCGCGCTAGCGAGAATGCTTTTTCAGTACCGCTATGCCAGCGAACATCGGCCAGAATCAGATCATAACGAGAGAAATCGATCGCTTCTAACCATTCGGCATCAGTACCGAGATCAGGACTTGGATAATTAACGATAATCCGTTCGCCATGCTGATCAACGAGGATCGCTGATTGCGACGAACGGGCGTTAGGATATCGGCGGCAAAATGCGGTATTGACGCCCCAACCCTCAAGTTCTGCAAGTAAGGTATTTCCACAACTGTCATCGCCGACGCGACCGATGAAATCAACCTCCACGCCAAGCTTTGCGATTGCAACAGCGGCTGTTGCTGCCGGGCCGCCACCAATCTCAAGATAATGATTTGCCTGATATTTTCCGCCGCCCTCCGGCAGAGTGGGCAAAGAATAAATTCTGTCCTGAACTGTGATACCCACGCATGCAATTCTGGTCATATTTGTCTTGTCCTATTTAATTTTGTCGTCTTTGGTCAATTTAAATGACGCAAATGATCAAATTAGTGATGCGTGTCGTGTTTTTGAACATAAATTACAAATATGCTCAAAAACAGACGAAAACGAATTTTCAATTGTCATTATTTTGTCAATGTCAGACAGGAGAGTATTCATGGCAACCATTGCATTTCTCGGGCTGGGGCAGATGGGTAGCCCAATGGCTAACAATCTATTGCAAAAAGGGCATTCATTGCAGGTATTTGATGTCAATGCACAGGCCGTCGATGCGCTAGTTACGCAGGGGGCCACTGCGGCACAAACCCCAGCGGAAGCAGCAGCAGGCGCTGAATTTATCATCACTATGCTTCCCAATGGTGACATTGTTCGACAGGTTCTGTTGGGGGAAAAAGGCGTCTGTGAGGCTGTTTCATCTGACGCGTTATTGATTGATATGTCGACTATTCATCCCTTACAGACCGATGCATTAATACGGGAGTTACAAGAAAAAGGCATCAGTATGATGGACGCTCCCGTGGGCAGAACGTCCGTGAATGCGATTGATGGCACATTGCTGATTTTAGCGGGTGGCACTGATGAGCAGATTGCACGTGCACGCCCGATTCTTATGTGCATGGGTAATGAGCTGGTCGAGGCTGGCGGCCCAGGAATGGGGATCCGCGTGAAGCTAATTAACAACTATATGAGCATTGCGCTTAATGCGCTGTCCTCCGAGGCCGCTGTGTTATGTGAGTCACTGGGATTAAATCTTGATGTCGCAATTAAGGTGATGAGTGGTACGGCAGCAGGGAAAGGACATTTTACGACCACCTGGCCTGGCAAAGTGCTGAAAGGCGATCTTTCACCCGCCTTCATGGTGGATCTGGCGTTGAAAGATCTGCGTATTGCAGTTGACGTCGCTCGGGAGACGGGGGCACCGCTCAATATGGGGATTGCAGCAGAAAGTTATTACGCTGCAGCAAGTCAAGACGGCAAAGGGCGGCAGGACTGGAGTGCCCTGCTAAATCAGGTTCGCCAGCAGGCTGGTCTTTAATTTTATCTATTAACAGGAGTTTCTATGTAATCCCACTTCACCCCATTTACGCTGAAAGATATCTCCCGCCCAGGTGGTGGATTTGCCATGTTAGCTGTCGATCAGCGTGAGGCCATGCGCTTGATGTTTGCGGCAGCAGGGCAGCCAAAACCCATCGCCGACAGTGTACTCACCGATTTTAAAGTTGCCGCGACCCGAATCCTTTCTCCTTATGCTTCTGCCGTTCTGGCGGATAAACAATTTTGTCTTGAGCAAATAGTCGAGCAGGGCGCTGTTGCTAATTCTTGCGGCCTGATTGTCGCTGCCGATCTTTTTATCCCAGGTAATGGCATCCCGGTTGATAGCGTTGAAATAGATATGTCCGTCGACCCGCATAAAGCCCGTGAAATGGGGGCTAAGGCAATGAAATTACTTGTACTCTGGCGTGAAGATGAACCCGCAGAGGAACGTCTGGCAATGGTTGATAAATTTGTTCGTCGCTGCCGTAGTGCCGGGCTGGTGAGCATTATTGAACCTGTGGTGCGTCCACCTCGTCGCGGTTGGGACTTTGATCGTGAAAGCGCCATTGTTGCCGCCGCCGCAGAGCTTGGTGGAACAGAGGCTGATCTTTACAAAGCCGAGATGCCATTAGGGGGCAAAGGCGATGAAAAAACCTTACTTGCCGCCTGTCAGCAACTTAACGATCAGATGAAGATGCCGTGGGTAATTCTTTCTTCTGGCGTTGATGCCGATATTTTTGGCCGTGCAGTAAGTATTGCCATGAAAGGTGGTGCGTCGGGCTTCCTGGCTGGACGAGCGGTTTGGGCGTCGGTTGTTGGTGCACAAGATCCACAAACTATGCTGTGCGATGTCTCTGTTCCTCGTTTACAACGGTTGGCAGAAATTGTCGATGAAGGTATCGCGCAACGCTAATCCCCTATGGATATCGATTCTGGAGAATAACAATGGATAAAATTACCCAGGTTTTATTTTCAGATATTGGGAAAGTCACCACTCAATATGTTGAAGTACCACACCAGGAACTTAAACCGCACGAAGTGCGGATTGCGCCTGTGTTCTATGGGATATGCGGTTCGGATCTGCATGTTCTGAAAGGCGGTCATCCGTTTGCCAAACCACCTGTCGTCCCCGGTCATGAAATTGCAGCGCGCGTTACGGAAGTTGGCAGCGACGTTAAAAATGTACAGCCGGGCGATCATGTTGTGGTCGATCCCATCATGGCTTGCATGGAATGCCGAGCCTGCAAAGCAGGACGTTTTAATCTTTGTGAACCACCGCAGGTTGCTAGTTTTCGCGCACCGGGCTTTGCTCGCTCACAACACATTGTTCCTGCGCGTAATTGCCATGTCGCACCAGCCTCTTTACCGCTAAAAGTGTTGGCCTTTGCCGAACCGGCGGCTTGTGCCCGTCACTGCGTTAACCGAATGCCGAAAGCTTCTCTGGAAAGCGTACTGGTAATTGGTGCCGGAACGATAGGCTTATCCATCGTGCAGGCACTGCGCATTATGGGGGCAGGTAAGATTACCGTGATTGAACCTGACGCTGCCAAACGCGCGCTGGCGTTAAAGCTGGGCGCAGCAGAAGTTTGGGCACCAGGTGAGCTGGCCGCAGATGTGCGATTTACGGGGGCGATTGATGTCGTTGCAGCGCAGGCCACGCTTAACGATGCATGTACCCGTGTATATGCCGGAGGCACCGTCGTGTGCATGGGCGTACCAAGTGGGCCGCGTGAAATACCATTACCGATGATGCAACGTTTCGAGCGTGACTTGCTCAACTCTGGCATGTACATCCCTGAAGATTTCGATGCTGTTATCGAATGGCTGGCGGATGGGCGGTTTGATACCAGTGAACTGGTTACCGATTTATTTGCAATTGAGGATGCAGCGGCGGCATTTGAACGCGCGCAGCAAAATGACTCCATAAAGGTCATGCTGCAATTTGCGCCGGAATGATTTTCTAAATCTCTGTCTGGCGCTGCGTCACGTCAGCGCCACCCTACAACAATTAAAAAGGACACTGCGATGAGTCAAATCACCAGTCCTGCAACTTATTCAATTAGTCGGCCACAGGACGTAATTGATATTGTTGGATTTGCCCCTATATTTCCAGACATCTGTTATCACTTAACCCATTACAAGCCCGCTGCCGCAGATATTCCCGTGGCGAGCGATAACCCAGCGCACTA
>NZ_MECT01000442.1:0-457 GCF_001722145.1 Shigella sp. FC1544 | reverse complement strand
CTCTTTCTTCAGCCAGTCATCGCGCTGCGCACGGGCACTGCGTTTATCCGGATGATGTCGCTGTTGCTGACAGTGGTAATACGTTGACGGGGCAATATGTAGTTCACTGCATAGCGGTCCGACCCCGTACTGCTCACGCAGCTTATCCAGCAGTGGCATCATTTTTTCCAGAGGCGGTCGAACTCCGCCTTCGCAAAATAAGCGGAAGCCTGGCGAAGGATATCGTTACTGCGGCGCAGTTCACGATTTTCACGCTCCAGCTCTTTCAGACGCTGACGTTCAGCGGTGGTGAGCCCTCCATCACCGCCCCCGGTATCCCGCTCATGCTGGCGAACCCAGACACGCAGAGTCTCCGGCGTACAGCCAATCTTTGGAGCAATGGAACAAATTGTCGCCCATTGTGAGTCATATTCGCCCTGACTTTCCAGAACCATACGGACTGCCCGTTGACGGACTT
>NZ_MECT01000441.1:0-460 GCF_001722145.1 Shigella sp. FC1544 | reverse complement strand
AGACAGAAAGTGAAGTATCAACTCCGGTTCACCCTTCAGCATCAATGGTCGGGCTGGATGCTGGCGTGGCTAAACTCGCCACGCTGTCAGATGGCACAGCCTTTGAGCCTGTAAACAGTTTTCAGAAAAACCAGAAGAAGCTGGCGAGACTTCAGCGACAGTTAAGCCGCAAGGTCAAATTCAGCAACAACTGGCAGAAGCAGAAACGCAAAATACAGCGACTGCATTCCTGTATCGCAAATATCCGCAGGGACTACCTTCACAAAGTCACAACGACCGTCAGCAAAAACCACGCAATGATAGTCATTGAGGATTTGAAGGTCAGCAACATGTCAAAGTCAGCAGCGGGTACGGTCAGCCAGCCGGGGCGCAATGTCCGGGCAAAATCAGGTTTAAACCGTTCGATACTGGATCAGGGCTGGTATGAAATGCGCCGCCAGCTTGAGTACAAGCAGCTCTG
>NZ_MECT01000440.1:0-463 GCF_001722145.1 Shigella sp. FC1544 | reverse complement strand
TCTGCATATCTGACACTTTGGTTCCCACTACTTATTTGGTGGACACCACTTTGTCTAATTCGTCAGATTCTGACCAGACGGTTCAGGCTGTACGCTTACGAAGGAGCTAATAATGAGCAGAAAAAACCAACGTTACTCTAAAGAGTTCAAAGCCGAAGCTGTCAGAACGGTTCTTGAAAATCAACTTTCGATCAGTGAAGGCGCTTCCCGATTATCCCTTCCTGAAGGCACTTTAGGACAATGGGTTACCGCCGCCAGAAAAGGGCTCGGTACTCCTGGTTCCCGCACGGTGGCTGAACTGGAATCTGAAATTCTGCAACTGCGTAAGGCGTTAAATGAAGCTCGCCTTGAGCGAGATATATTAAAAAAAGCAACAGCGTATTTTGCACAGGAGTCGCTGAAAAATACGCGTTAATCGAACAATGGCGACAACAATTTCCCATTGAAGCGATGTGTCAGGTAT
>NZ_MECT01000439.1:0-464 GCF_001722145.1 Shigella sp. FC1544 | reverse complement strand
TTGGAGAGTAATGCACGGCTCAGTTCGACACCCTGACGGGCAAAAATTTCACTCTGACGATACAGTGGCAGGTGTTCGCAGTATTTTCCCGTTAACACGCGGGCAAGTAACCCCGGGCCCGCGATACCACGCTCTATCGGACGGGATGGTGCCGGTGCTTCAACGATGCAGTCACATTTTGTACAGGCTTTTTTTTACCCGTTCTGTGCGGATCACTTTCAGAGCGCTGCTCACCAGTTCCAGTTGTTCTGCGCTGACTTCCCCCAGATAATCCAGCTCACCGCCACACTCCGGGCAACAGCTTTCTTCTGGCTCCAGGCGATTTATTTCGCGGGGCAGATGCTCCGGTAACGGGCGACGATGACGAGACTGTCGCAACTGGCGGGGAACCTGCGGATCGTCTTCCCGCCCACTGTAACGATCACTGTCCTGTTCGCGTTGTTTCAGCAGGGCCTCAGCCTGTT
>NZ_MECT01000438.1:0-466 GCF_001722145.1 Shigella sp. FC1544 | reverse complement strand
CTTTCTGTTCCATAACAGGTGTCCACTAGTTGAAAAGGTGGGCACCTACGTTACCAATACAGGCTTAATGGCTACATACGGCGGTCAGTTTACGCTTACTGCCGAATCAGGTACTGTAACGCTACGCAAGCGCCGTCTTCCCCTCGAAATGATGGTCTGGTGTATTGTTGGCATGGCGCTTGAGCGTAAAGAACCTCTTCACCAGATTGTGAATCGCCTGGACATCATGCTGCCGGGCAATCGCCCCTTCGTTGCCCCCAGTGCCGTTATTCAGGCCCGCCAGCGCCTGGGAAGTGAGGCTGTCCGCCGCGTGTTCACGAAAACAGCGCAGCTCTGGCATAACGCCACGCCGCATCCGCACTGGTGCGGCCTGACCCTGCTGGCCATCGATGGTGTGTTCTGGCGCACACCGGATACACCAGAGAACGATGCAGCCTTCCCCCGCCAGACACATGCCGGGAACCCG
>NZ_MECT01000437.1:0-468 GCF_001722145.1 Shigella sp. FC1544 | reverse complement strand
TTTATCGACATGGCCGTAGTTGTTCCCGGCATGAGCGTTTCCGTTGTCGCTCATGTAAACGTGTTTTCCAGCTCACTTACTCTTATGAAGCCAGAAAACTCGGCGTTAAGGAGCAGATCGTTGAAATGGCACATAACGGCGCAGGGGGCTGTTATACCGCCAGAACACTGAAAATCGGCATCAATACCGTCATACGGACATTAAAAAGCTCTCGCCCCGGCGGATAACATCTGCGCCAGTCGCTCACGCTGATGTTGCCCTTATCTGTGAACTTGATGAGCAGTGGCGCTTCGTTGGCAGCAAGGCGCAACAACACTGGCCCTGGTATGCGTACAACACTAAAACTGGCGGTGTGTTGGCTTACACTTGCGGGCCACGGAATGATGAGACCTGTCGGGAACTGTTAGCCCTGTTGACTCCGTTCTGTATCGGCATGGTGACCAGCGATGACTGGGGCAGCTACGCCAG
>NZ_MECT01000436.1:0-471 GCF_001722145.1 Shigella sp. FC1544 | reverse complement strand
GGTGAAGTCGTAACAAGGTAACCGTAGGGGAACCTGCGGTTGGATCACCTCCTTACCTTAAAGAAGCGTACTTTGCAGTGCTCACACAGATTGTCTGATAGAAAGTGAAAAGCAAGGCGTTTACGCGTTGGGAGTGAGGCTGAAGAGAATAAGGCCTTCGCTTTCTATTAATGAAAGCTCACCCTACACGAAAATATCACGCAACGCGTGATAAGCAATTTTCGTGTCCCCTTCGTCTAGAGGCCCAGGACACCGCCCTTTCACGGCGGTAACAGGGGTTCGAATCCCCTAGGGGACGCCACTTGCTGGTTTGTGAGTGAAAGTCACCTGCCTTAATATCTCAAAACTCATCTTCGGGTGATGTTTGAGATATTTGCTCTTTAAAAATCTGGATCAAGCTGAAAATTGAAACACTGAACAACGAAAGTTGTTCGTGAGTCTCTCAAATTTTCGCAACACGATGATGAATCG
>NZ_MECT01000435.1:0-474 GCF_001722145.1 Shigella sp. FC1544 | reverse complement strand
CAAGGCGAGCTTCATTTAACGCCTTACGCAGTTGCAGAATTTCAGATTCCAGTTCAGCCACCGTGCGGGAACCAGGAGTACCGAGCCCTTTTCTGGCGGCGGTAACCCATTGTCCTAAAGTGCCTTCAGGAAGGGATAATCGGGAAGCGCCTTCACTGATCGAAAGTTGATTTTCAAGAACCGTTCTGACAGCTTCGGCTTTGAACTCTTTAGAGTAACGTTGGTTTTTTCTGCTCATTATTAGCTCCTTCTGATGCCATTCTATTTCAGGAAGGAGTGTCCGTTAAACTCAGGCTACCTCACAGGATAATGCGCTCTGAGTTTCCCGATTATCGAGAACAGTTCAGGGAGTCTGACATCAAGAGCGCGGTAGCCTTTTTTAATATTTCATTCTCCATTTCAATGCGTTGTAGCTTTTTCCTCAGCTTACGTATTTCGATTTGTTCTGGTGTTATCGGAGAGGCTTTTGGTGTT
>NZ_MECT01000434.1:0-476 GCF_001722145.1 Shigella sp. FC1544 | reverse complement strand
GCGCACGGGCACTGCGTTTATCCGGATGATGTCGCTGTTGCTGACAGTGGTAATACGTTGACGGGGCAATATGCAGTTCGCTGCATAGCGGTCCGACCCCGTACTGCTCACGCAGCTTATCCAGCAGTGGCATCATTTTTCCAGAGGCGGTCGAACTCCGCCTTCGCAAAATAAGCGGAAGCCTGGCGAAGGATATCGTTACTGCGGCGCAGTTCACGATTTTCACGCTCCAGCTCTTTCAGACGCTGACGTTCAGCGGTGGTGAGCCCTCCATCACCGCCCCCGGTATCCCGCTCATGCTGGCGAACCCAGACACGCAGAGTCTCCGGCGTACAGCCAATCTTTGGAGCAATGGAACAAATTGTCGCCCATTGTGAGTCATATTCGCCCTGACTTTCCAGAACCATACGGACTGCCCGTTGACGGACTTCGGGGGAAAAACGAGTATTTTTAGTCATCCTGTTTACCTCTTTCTC
>NZ_MECT01000433.1:0-477 GCF_001722145.1 Shigella sp. FC1544 | reverse complement strand
CCCGGTCAGTTCACGGATCAACACTGTGAGCAGCTCTGGTGAAGGATTTTCCAGCGTCATGTTACCGTGACGGAACTCCACCTTGCAGGAGCTGGCACTAACTGTAGTCTGAGTAGATAAAGACGGAGTAAGAGCAGCCACCGGTTCTTTCGGCTCATCCGGCGTTATCTCCACAGGTAATAATTCAACGCCAGTGTCAGAAGAGGTTGTTACCGGAAGACGCCGCGATATGCGCCCTTCGTTCTGCCAGAGCCTGAGCCATTTGAACAGCAGGTTATCATTGATATCGTGTTCCCGGGCAATACGGGCAACAGAGGCTCCTGGTTGTGAAGCCAGTTTAACCATTTGAAGTTTAAACTCATTTGAAAATGATCTGCGGGGTTCTGCAGATAATGCTTTCTGTTCCATAACAGGTGTCCACTAGTTGAAAAGGTGGGCACCTACGTTACCAATACAGGCTTAATGGCTACATACGGC
>NZ_MECT01000432.1:0-24622 GCF_001722145.1 Shigella sp. FC1544 | reverse complement strand
TTTTTTAAGTGACGTAAAATCGTGTTGAGGCCAACGCCCATAATGCGTGCACTGGCGCGACATCCGACGCCATTCATGGCCATATCAATGATTTTCTGGTGCGTACCGGGCTGAGAGGCGGTGTGTAGTTGCCATGTTTTACGGCAATGAGAGCAGAGATAGCGCTGATGTCCGGCAGTGCTTTTGCCGTTACGCACCACGCCTTCAGTAGCGGAGCAGGAAGGACATCTGATGGAAATGGAAGCCACGCAAGCACCTTAAAATCACCATCATACACTAAATCAGTAAGTTGGCAGCATTACCCATTTCGGCATATAAATAAATGCCTAATGAGATAGATTCTGATGTAATATCCCCGGTAGCAATTCTGCTACCGGGAACAGCGAATTTAACGTCCAACCGCCGCTTTAGGCCGTTTCTTCGCACCAGCATTCACCGGACGAGATTGCGTAGACGACGCTTTTTTTTGCCGTAGCAGGCGTCTGACGCTGGGTCGCCATCGGCGTATGTTTCGTCAACGCCGGACGGGTATTGCGGTTCTGGCGACGAGCTTCACGCATCTCTTCAATGGTTGGCGCAGGCACTAAGCAATCGCGACGGCTACCAATCAGATGCTTTTTACCCATCGCTTCCAGCGCCTGGCGGATTAACGGCCAGTTTGCCGGATCGTGGTAACGCAACAACGCTTTATGCAAACGACGCTGCTTGTCGCCCTTCGGTACGAAGACGTCTTCACTCTTATAACCAATCTTCGCCAGCGAGTTTTTCCCGGTGTAATACATGGTGGTTGAGTTCGCCAGCGGCGATGGGTAGAAGTTCTGTACCTGGTCGAGACGGAAACGATGCTTTTTCAGCCACAGCGCCAGATTCACCATATCTTCATCACGCGTACCGGGGTGCGCGGAGATGAAATAGGGGATCAGATACTGCTCTTTACCTGCCTGTTTTGAGTAAGTATCGAACAGCTCTTTAAAGCGGTCATAGCTGCCCATGCCCGGCTTCATCATCTTCGATAACGGCCCTTCTTCGGTATGTTCCGGGGCAATCTTCAGATAACCGCCGACGTGATGGGTCGCCAGTTCTTTGATATAGCGCGGATCTTCCACGGCGATGTCATAACGCACACCAGAGGCAATCAGGATCTTTTTAATGCCTTTCAGATCACGCGCACGGCGATAGAGGTTGATCGTTGGTTCGTGTCCATGTGCGGACAAATATCCGGATAAACGCACGACAAACGGCGGCAGGTTTGCTCAGCGCGTGGCGATTTGCAGCGCAACATATACATGTTGGCAGTTGGCCCACCGAGATCGGAAATTACGCCCGTAAAACCTGGAACGGTGTCGCGGATCGCTTCGATCTCATTAATGATCGAATCTTCGGAACGGCTCTGAATAATGCGCCCTTCGTGCTCGGTGATAGAACAGAAAGAGCAGCCGCCAAAGCAGCCACGCATAATGTTGACCGAAAAACGGATCATTTCGTAAGCCGGAATACGGGCATTGCCATAGGCCGGATGTGGCACGCGCTTGTATGGCAGCGCAAAAACGCTGTCCATCTCTTCGGTAGAAAGCGGAATAGCAGGCGGGTTGATCCACACATAGCGGTCGCCGTGTTTTTGCATCAATGCGCGGGCACAGCCTGGGTTGGTTTCGTGGTGCAGAATACGCGAAGCATGGGCGTACAGCACTTTATCGCCCTTCACTTTCTCGAAAGAAGGCAGCAACACGTAGGTTTTTTCCCACAGTTTCGGGCGCGGTGGCTGCACGGTTACGGCTTTGGCTTCCTGCTTTTTCGGTGCCACCGGTTTGTTATCCGCGCACGGCAAATCTTCACCATACGGATGCGGGATTGGGTCGATTTTTCCAGGGGTATCAAGACGGGTGGAATCCACGCCGCTCCAGCCAGGCAGGGCCTCTTTCACGATAATCGCGGTATTACGCACATCGCGGATTTCACTAATCGGCTCGCCCATCGCCAGACGGTGCGCCACCTCCACCAGCGGACGCTCACCGTTACCAAACATCAGCATGTCGGCTTTCGAATCCACCAGCACGGAACGGCGCACGGTATCGGACCAGTAATCATAATGTGCGGTACGACGCAGACTAGCCTCAATACCGCCGAGGATCACCGGTACATCTTTCCACGCCTCTTTACAACGCTGGGTATAAACCAGTGTGGCGCGATCCGGGCGCTTACCCGCGACGTTATCCGGCGTGTAGGCATCGTCATGACGTAAACGGCGATCGGCGGTATAACGGTTGATCATCGAATCCATGTTGCCAGCAGTAACACCGAAAAACAGATTCGGTTTACCCAGACGCATAAAGTCGTCTTTGCTGCTCCAGTCCGGCTGGGCGATGATCCCGACGCGAAAGCCCTGCGCTTCCAGCATACGACCGCAAATCGCCATCCCGAAGCTTGGGTGATCGACATACGCGTCGCCAGTAACCAAAATGATGTCGCAGCTATCCCAGCCAAGTTGATCCATCTCTTCACGAGACATCGGCAAAAACGGTGCCGGTCCAAAACAGGCGGCCCAGTACTGCGGCCAGGAGAACAGGTCGCGATCCGGTTGGATCAGGGAGATAGAGCTCATTTTGCTTCCAGAAATGATAAAAAAATAATCAAAGGCCGGGGATTATAAGCCGGAACGAAAGAGAAATCGAAAAGTATTCCATACTCGCCCTCCTCGGGCGAGTATGAAGATTACGGTACCGGATTGACTAACAGTTGCCCAATCGAGCCACGGTCCGCCATTTCCAGCGTCTGACTGTTGAAGTAGAACGGGAAGTGCGCCCAGGAAGGCTGACCGAAATAAACAAGCAGCTCCACTTGTCCGTCAACCCAAACGGTATCTTTCCAGCCTCTGTCTTCCGGGAACGGCATCGCACCATTCACGTTACGGATCTGGAACATCACGCCTTCAATATGGAACGCTTGCGGCTCGTCCGCGCGTACCGTCCAGCGTTCCCACGTTCCTTGCTGCGCGGTGACATCAATACGGTTGACGTCCCACAGTTGTCCATTAATACCCGGGTCATCACCCAGACTGATATCGCGACTGCGAATCGGCGAACCGGCCATGATTTCAGTTGGCAGCAAGCGCATCGGAAGACTGTCTGTGACCAGCGGCAGAAGGCCGGTTGGGCGCAGCGTTAGCACCAGGGTAGAAACCAGAATGCTGGATGGCTCAAAGAAGCCACGAATACGATCAACAATGCTCGCCGCTTCGCCACAGGTGATCGACACTTCATCACCGTTGCTCATATCCACCAGAATCTCGCGGCGCTCGCCCGGTGCCAACGAAAGTTGCTTCACCGATACAGGAGCAGGCAGGAATCCCTGATCGCCAGAAATCACATGTAACGGGCGACCATCGCTCATCTGTAGTTGATAGCGACGAGAGTTCGACGCGTTCAGCAGTCGCAAGCGCACCCAGCCACGCGAGACTTCAACGTACGGGCTTTGTACACCGTTAACCAGCAGCGTATCACCAACAAAGCCGCCGCTTCCCGGTTCGTTGTATTCTGGCGTACCAAAGTTATCCAGCCGTTTATCCTGGATAATGACCGGAAAATCATCCACACCATAATGGTTGGGGATAGGCAGCGACTTGCTGACTTCATCTTCCACCAGCCACATTCCGGCAAGGCCGTTATAGACCTGCTGAGCCGTGCGGTTGGGAGTATTGGCGTGATACCACAGAGTAGCTGCGTTCTGGCGAATGGGCAGTACGGGTGCCCAGTCAGCGTTTGGCGACATCATCCGTGCCGGACCGCCCATCAGCGGGCCTGGTACCTGTAGCCCGGCCACCGTCATTGAGACATTTTCTATCAGGCGGTTGCTGTAAATAAGCTTAACATCGTCGCCCTTCCAGACGCGGATAGTCGGCCCCAGGTAACGACCATTGATTCCCCAGACCGACGCGCGTGTCCCTGGCGTAAATGACCAGTGCGCACGTTGTACAGTCATAAACAGCGGTTGCCCACGGCGAGATTCAAGTAGCGGCGGAACGGGTAGCGGTTGCTGTTGCCCGGCTGCGCTGGCCTTCAGGGGAACAGCGCCGGCACAAAGTGCAATCCCCGATGCCTGAATGAACTGACGCCGACTGAGTGACATATTTGCTCCATGTAAAACTGGGTAAAGTAATACCGTGCAGGAAAGTGTTCCCCGCAAAAATACAGATTGCCGACTTAAACTTTTCCGGCGGCTTCGCGTTCTGCGACTTCTTTATCGAGCTCGGCGATTTTTTGTTCCATTATCGAACGACAATGGGCAGCCAGCTCACGAACCTGATCTTTTCCATACTGACTGACGTCAATTGGCGGCAGCATTTCGACAATCACCAGACCGTTGTGCAGTCGATTAAGATTAATCTTATTCGAAGTTGTAGAGACGCACACGGGAATAATCGGGACGCCCGCCGCAATTGCCGCGTGAAATGCTCCAGTCTTGAACGGTAGCAGGCCGCGACCACGGCTGCGGGTTCCTTCCGGGAACATCCAGATGGAAATACGGCGTTTTTTGAAATGATTCACGACTTCCGCAATGGTGCCGTGAGCTTTAGTGCGATTGTTTCTGTCGATCAATAAGTTGCCGGTTAACCAGTACAACTGCCCGAAGAAGGGGATCCACAGCAAGCTCTTTTTACCTACCGTCACCGTCGGCGGTTGCACAATGTTCGATGCTGTCACCATGTCATAGTTGTTCTGGTGGTTAGCGATATAGATAGCATTGCCGTAGCTTTCAGCATCTGCAGGTTTGCGGCACTCAACTTTCAGGCCGAACAGCGGCGCAAGACGGCCAAACATATGCCCAAAGGTGGCCACATGTTTCGGGTTACGCGGGCTGAAAAGGCAGTAAATGGAGCCGAATACACAGACTAAGATGCTGTAAATCACGGTAATAATAAGACGAAAGATATATAGCATAACAACCTCTGAAGGTCTGAGAGACTGGCATTGTACGTCACCTGAAATCAGGTTAGGGCATTGTTAAAAGCCGCTCTCTGGAAAAGCGTATTGTTAATCGCAACGCATGAATAAACAACGGTTTCAAGGGAATTTTTATCGTTTCCGGGGGTTGAATACGCTGCCGGATGACGACTTAACGTTTCATCCGGCGTTCCTTGCAAGCGGGAGGAAACAGGCCCTCCCCGGCATATTACTCTTCGCTATCACCGCTGCTGGCACGGCGAGGAGAGTCGATCTCAACACGATCGATACGCTGCAAACCGCGCATCAACGTACCGCGGCGTCCACGTTCGCCAGTGACTTTCTGTAACTCTTCCGGGCGCAGTTTAATTTTGCGTTTCCCAACATGAATGGTCAGCGTGCTTTGCGGCGGCAGAACGTACAATTGCGCCAGACCATCTTCTCCACGCGCGGCTTCTGCCGATGGAATGTTGATAATCTTGTTGCCTTTGCCCTTCGACAGCTGCGGCAGATCGCTTACCGGGAACATCAACATACGGCCTGCCTGAGTGATTGCCAGCAGCATATCGGAAGCATCTTCAATCACCACCGGCGGCATAACATGGGCATTTTCCGGTAAGGTGATCAAAGCCTTACCTGCACGGTTACGCGCCACCAGATCGTTAAAGGTGCAGACGAAACCGTAACCCGCATCGGAAGCCATCAGCAGTTTCTGATCGTCGCTTTCCATCAGCATATGGTCAACGGTCGCCCCAGGCGGCAACGTTAATTTGCCGGTGAGTGGTTCGCCCTGACCACGCGCCGACGGCAGCGTAATCGGGTCGATGGCATAGCTACGACCGGTGGAATCAACAAACACTACCGGTTGGTTGCTCTTACCTTTCACCGCCGCTTTGAAGCTATCACCCGCTTTATAATTCAGGCCCGGCGCGTCGATATCATGGCCTTTAGCGCTGCGTACCCAGCCCATCTGCGACAGCACAATGGTGACAGGTTCAGACGGCAGCATGTCGTGCTCGCTCATCGCTTTCGCTTCTTCGCGTTCCTGCAACGGCGAACGACGATCGTCACCGTAGGCTTGCGCGTCTGCCTGCAGTTCTTTCTTCAGCAGGTTATTCATTTTACGCTCGGAAACCAAAATGCCCTGCAACTGGTCGCGCTCTTTTTCCAGCTCACTCTGCTCACCGCGAATCTTCATCTCTTCCAGTTTGGCAAGATGACGCAGTTTCAGTTCGAGGATCGCTTCCGCCTGGGTTTCCGTAAGGCCAAACCGCGACATCAGCGCCGGTTTCGGTTCATCTTCGTTACGAATGATCTCAATCACTTCGTCGATGTTGAGAAACGCCACCAGCAAACCTTCCAGGATATGCAGGCGCTTGAGGACTTTCTCCAGACGATAGTTCAGTCGGCGGCGCACGGTATCGCGACGGAACACCAGCCATTCGGAGAGGATTTCCAGCAGGTTTTTCACCGCCGGACGACCATCCAGACCGATCATATTGAGGTTAATGCGATAGCTCTTTTCCAGATCGGTGGTAGCGAAGAGGTGGTTCATCACCTGATCCATATCCACGCGGTTGGAACGCGGCACAATCACCAGACGGGTCGGGTTCTCGTGGTCAGATTCATCGCGCAGATCGTCAACCATCGGCAGCTTTTTGTTGCGCATTTGCGCAGCAATTTGCTCCAGTACGCGCGCACCTGAAACCTGATGCGGCAATGCGCTGATAACCACCGCGCCATCTTCTTTCTTCCACACCGCGCGCATACGCACTGAACCACGTCCGTTCTCGTAGATTTTACGGATCTCGGCGCGCGAAGTGATAATTTCCGCTTCAGTCGGATAATCCGGCCCCTGCACGATATCCAGCAGCTGATCGAGCGTGGTTTTCGGCTGGTCGATTAATGCGATTGCCGCCTGAGCTACTTCACGCAGGTTATGCGGTGGAATATCGGTCGCCATGCCGACGGCAATACCGGTGGTGCCGTTAAGCAAAATGTTTGGCAGACGGGCAGGCAGCATTTTCGGCTCCTGCAAAGTGCCGTCGAAGTTTGGCACCCAGTCAGCCGTCCCCTGCCCCAGCTCGCTCAATAGCAGCTCGGAATATTTCGACAACCGGGATTCGGTGTAACGCATTGCCGCGAACGATTTCGGATCGTCCGGCGCGCCCCAGTTCCCCTGACCATCAACCAGCGGATAACGGTAAGAGAACGGCTGCGCCATCAGGACCATCGCTTCATAACAGGCGCTATCGCCGTGCGGATGGTATTTACCCAGTACGTCACCGACGGTACGGGCCGATTTTTTAAATTTGGCGCTGGCATTCAGGCCCAGTTCAGACATCGCATACACAATGCGGCGCTGAACAGGTTTAAGACCATCGCCAATAAACGGCAACGCACGGTCCATGATCACGTACATGGAGTAGTTTAAGTAGGCGTTTTCCGTAAATTCATGTAGCGCAAGGCGCTCTGCCATATCGCTCATTAATTCTGATTCCTCAACTTATTCGCCAGCCTTCAAAGGGGCAATATTGCCGGAGATACTACATTATCTGCCGCGTCGAGTCACAGGAGATCAGCGTGAATAGCGCCGCCGGACGTGCTCCGACGGCGATAAAGGCATCAATGTGCCTTGATATACAACTCTTTGCTGTAGACTTGATCGGCATAGAGGGCAGCACAAGGTTGCGCCCATGCCACACCACTCGGCATGGGGGTCCGCTCCGGGCGATTCGAGAAGTTGAGGTTATGCGAGTCCAGGGAAGCCTAAAGCATCAAAGTAGTCGACTGTAAGTATACGGTTCAGCCCAGTTTAGCTGTGTCTCCACCAGTGCCCCGCGCCTCCTGCCATAAGTGCGGCTTGCTCATGGATACCCCCGAGACGGCTTACGGCGCACCGGATAATAAATTTCGCGTATACATGGTATTCCTTACCGGAGAAATTATAAGCCCAACAACAATACGCCTGTGGCATTGTTCGCTCAAACTTATCGCGAGTGATTTGGCTCACACTCCGGTAAAGATTCCCCATCACGCTAACGGCACATAAACATCCGTTTCCAGTCGCTGTTCTGTCATACCTTCGGCAAGATTGGTGTAGTGAAACAGAATCGGTGCTTTACGCATTTTCTCGCCGCTTGCAGGCAGCCAGTGGCGAATGATGCCCCATACCGTGTGTGAAATATCGTCCAGCTCGCCAACGTGGCGGGCCACGGCATAACGTCCACCGGTAAGTTCACCATTGCTCACACCATAACGATTATCGGGAATCGGTTCGCTAACGCTGCCGCAGATATCAAAGCGAAACGCTTTCGGTGCGGTGGTGGCAGGGTCGTCCCAGGCGACGCCAAAAGTCTGGCTTTGGTTAACAGGAGAAAGCCCCGTCTCTTTACGCCACATGATAAATTTCGCCACACTGTAGTTGAGCAACTCAGGGCTACAGCGGTGCGGCAACATCGCCACAGGGATTGATGGGAAATCGATAATGTTTACATCCAGTGTCAGGTTTGTCATTTTGCCTCCCTGCGAAATTATTCCCGGGAACGCGTCCCGGGAGCGGTAACAATTACGGATTTACTTTGCGGATCTGTTTGACGTCAATTTCAACAGAATTCCAGTCTTTATCGACTTCCCCCTGAATCTCAACCGTATCTTTCGGCGTCACCGTCACACCGTTCCAGCGTTTGTGGTCGATATCAACATTGATAGTACCGCTGGCATCTTTAAACACGTAGAGATCGTCAGAGATGCGTTCAACGATATTGCCGCGCAGGGTTACCCAGGTGTCGTCACGCAGGGATTTTGCGCTTTCTACAGTCGTTACGCTGCCGTTCGGCCTCTGGAATCCTCCGGCCTGACTTTGCGTTGCCGATGGGCCAGAAAAACCGCCCTGCTCTGCTGCCATCACCGGTGCACTGCACAGGGCCATTACTGCGATTACTGCTGCGAATTTTTTCATGTTTATTACTCCCTTTAATGTCTGTTTCCGAGCATTTAACAAGATAGTCCTTAACAACTTCTTAAGGGAAAAAAATAAAATTTAATGCTGTACAGAGCGCGTTACAACACGGTTTACTGGCAGCAAATACGGTTATCGCAGGGATGAAAAAATGCGAATTTTACTGATAGAAGATGACATGCTGATTGGCGACGGCATCAAAACTGGCCTTAGTAAAATGGGTTTTAGTGTCGACTGGTTTACACAAGGTCGTCAGGGAAAAGAGGCGCTTTATAGCGCACCTTATGATGCGGTGATCCTGGATTTAACCTTACCAGGCATGGATGGTCGCGATATTTTGCGCGAATGGCGAGAGAAAGGTCAGCGTGAGCCGGTACTGATCCTGACCGCGCGTGATGCGTTAGCGGAACGTGTAGAAGGGCTGCGTCTGGGAGCTGACGATTATCTGTGTAAACCTTTTGCGTTGATAGAAGTCGCCGCCAGGCTGGAGGCTCTGATGCGCCGAACCAACGGCCAGGCCAGCAACGAGCTGCGCCACGGTAACGTCATGCTCGACCCCGGCAAACGTATCGCCACGCTGGCTGGCGAACCCTTAACACTGAAACCAAAAGAATTTGCCCTGCTGGAATTACTGATGCGTAACGCTGGTCGGGTACTGCCGCGCAAACTGATTGAAGAGAAACTGTATACCTGGGACGAAGAGGTCACCAGTAATGCCGTTGAAGTGCATGTGCATCATCTGCGACGCAAACTCGGTAGTGATTTTATTCGTACCGTGCATGGTATTGGCTACACATTAGGTGAGAAATGAAATTTACCCAACGTCTTAGTCTGCGCGTCAGGCTGACGCTAATCTTTTTAATTCTGGCCTCGGTGACCTGGCTGCTTTCCAGCTTTGTCGCCTGGAAACAAACAACGGATAACGTCGATGAATTGTTCGACACCCAACTGATGCTGTTTGCCAAGCGGTTAAGTACGCTCGATCTCAACGAAATCAACGCGGCGGATCGCATGGCACAGACGCCAAATAAATTAAAACACGGTCATGTTGATGACGATGCGCTGACCTTTGCCATCTTTACCCACGACGGCAGAATGGTCCTTAATGATGGCGATAACGGAGAAGATATTCCCTATAGCTATCAACGGGAAGGTTTTGCTGACGGGCAACTGGTCGGTGAAGACGATCCTTGGCGTTTTGTCTGGATGACCTCACCTGATGGCAAATATCGCATCGTTGTTGGCCAGGAATGGGAATACCGTGAAGACATGGCGCTGGCGATTGTTGCCGGGCAATTGATCCCGTGGCTGGTCGCACTGCCGATTATGTTAATCATCATGATGGTACTACTGGGTCGTGAACTCGCGCCGCTGAACAAACTGGCGCTGGCACTACGTATGCGTGACCCTGACTCGGAAAAACCACTAAACGCGACTGGCGTACCCAGCGAAGTGCGACCACTGGTTGAGTCGCTAAATCAACTGTTCGCCCGCACACATGCGATGATGGTTCGAGAACGACGCTTTACCTCCGATGCAGCTCACGAACTACGTAGCCCGTTAACAGCGCTGAAAGTGCAAACCGAAGTTGCGCAGCTCTCTGACGATGATCCGCAGGCGCGGAAAAAAGCACTACTCCAATTACATTCCGGGATCGATCGCGCTACTCGTCTGGTTGATCAACTGCTCACGCTATCGCGGCTGGACTCACTGGATAACCTTCAGGACGTCGCGGAGATCCCGCTTGAAGATCTCCTGCAATCGTCGGTGATGGATATTTACCACACGGCGCAGCAGGCGAAAATTGACGTGCGACTGACACTCAATGTCCAGGGCATCAAACGCACCGGACAACCGCTATTGCTAAGTTTGTTGGTGCGAAATTTGCTGGATAACGCCGTGCGTTACAGTCCACAGGGCAGCGTGGTGGACGTCACGCTGAATGCCGATAATTTCATCGTGAGGGATAACAGCCCCGGTGTGACACCAGAGGCACTGGCGCGAATTGGCGAACGCTTCTATCGCCCCCCCGGACAAACCGCTACCGGCAGTGGACTTGGGCTATCGATTGTCCAGCGAATCGCCAAGCTGCATGGCATGAATGTTGAGTTTGGGAATGCGGAACAAGGTGGATTTGAGGCGAAAGTAAGCTGGTAAGGGTAAGACTTTTGCTAAATTCGCAAAAGACTTTGCACATTTTGCTAATTTCACCGTACCGCTCTGTGACGTACTATAGTCGGCAAACGTCTCACCTTGAGGTTAAAAAATGAGCAACATTCTGATTATCAACGGCGCGAAAAAATTCGCCCACTCCAATGGTCAACTGAATGACACCCTGACCGAAGTCGCGGATGGCACACTGCGCGACCTCGGGCATGATGTTCGCATCGTTCGCGCCGACAGCGACTACGATGTCAAAGCGGAAGTACAAAACTTTCTCTGGGCTGATGTGGTGATCTGGCAGATGCCAGGCTGGTGGATGGGCGCGCCGTGGACAGTGAAAAAATACATTGATGATGTATTCACCGAAGGTCACGGGACGCTGTATGCCAGCGATGGCCGTACCCGCAAAGATCCGTCAAAAAAATACGGTTCCGGCGGCCTGGTACAGGGCAAAAAATATATGCTTTCTCTGACCTGGAACGCACCAATGGAAGCCTTCACCGAAAAAGATCAATTCTTCCACGGCGTTGGCGTCGACGGTGTGTATCTGCCGTTCCATAAAGCAAACCAATTCCTTGGCATGGAACCGCTGCCGACATTTATCGCTAATGACGTGATAAAAATGCCTGATGTTCCCCGCTATACTGAAGAATATCGCAAGCATCTTGTGGAAATTTTTGGTTAACTAGAGCTCAGGCTTTAGAAGGAGTTAACCATGCTTACCGTAATCGCAGAAATCCGTACTCGTCCTGGTCAACATCACCGTCAGGCGGTATTGGATCAGTTTGCTAAAATCGTTCCAACCGTACTGAAAGAAGAAGGTTGCCACGGCTATGCGCCAATGGTGGATTGCGCTGCTGGCGTGAGTTTCCAGTCTATGGCACCGGATTCTATCGTGATGATTGAGCAGTGGGAAAGCATCGCGCACCTTGAAGCGCATCTGCAAACCCCGCACATGAAGGCGTACAGCGAAGCCGTAAAAGGTGACGTGCTGGAGATGAATATTCGTATTCTGCAGCCAGGGATTTAATCCTGCCTTGTTTGCCCGGCCATCCTGACCGGGCAATGTTCTTTCCTTTAAACCTCAATCTCCGCCATGTCGCCTTTCTCTTGCAACCAGTTGCGGCGATCTTCCGAGCGTTTCTTCGCCAGTAGCATGTCCATCATCGCGTCAGTACGCTGATCGTCTTCATCATCGATAGTCAACTGCATCAGACGGCGAGTGTTCGGATCAAGCGTGGTTTCGCGCAATTGCATCGGGTTCATTTCCCCCAGACCTTTAAAACGCTGGACGTTCGGCTTGCCTTTCTTGCGTTTTAATTGCTCAAGTACGCCCTCTTTCTCTTCTTCCGTCAGCGCGTAATAAACCTCTTTCCCGAGATCAATACGGTAGAGCGGTGGCAGTGCGACGTAAACGTGACCGTGTTTCACCAACGCGCGGAAGTGTTTTACAAACAAAGCGCAGAGCAGCGTGGCAATGTGCAGACCATCGGAGTCAGCATCCGCCAGGATACAGATCTTGCCGTAACGAAGCTGGCTCAAATCGTCGCTGTCAGGATCGATACCGATCGCTACCGAAATATCGTGCACTTCCTGCGAAGCCAGCACTTCGTCGGAAGAGACTTCCCAGGTGTTAAGGATCTTACCTTTCAGTGGCATGATCGCCTGATATTCGCGATCGCGCGCCTGCTTGGCAGATCCGCCTGCGGAGTCACCTTCCACAAGAAACAGTTCGGTGCGGTTAAGGTCCTGCGCGGTACAGTCAGCCAGTTTGCCAGGCAGCGCCGGACCGCTGGTCAGCTTTTTACGCACCACTTTTTTAGCCGCACGCATACGACGCTGGGCGCTGGAAATCGCCATCTCTGCCAGCAACTCCGCCGCCTGAACGTTCTGGTTCAGCCACAGGATAAAGGCATCTTTCACCACGCCAGAAACGAATGCCGCGCACTGACGCGAAGAGAGACGCTCTTTGGTCTGCCCGGCAAACTGCGGATCCTGCATTTTTACTGACAGCACATAGGCGCAGCGATCCCAGATATCTTCCGCCGACAGCTTTACACCGCGCGGCAGAATGTTGCGGTATTCACAGAACTCACGCATCGCGTCCAGCAGGCCCTGACGCAGACCATTAACATGGGTACCGCCCTGCATCGTTGGGATCAGGTTGACGTAGCTTTCGGTCAGCAGTTCACCGCCTTCCGGCAGCCACAGTAGCGCCCAGTCCACCGCTTCAGTATCGCCAGCGAAATTACCGATAAACGGTTTTTCTGGCAGCGTCGGTAAACCGTTTACCGCTTCCGCCAGGTAATCATTCAGACCGTCCTGATAGCACCAGCGCTGTTCGGTGTTGTTGATCTCATCTTTAAAGGTAATCTCAACGCCGGGGCACAGTACTGCTTTGGCTTTCAGCACATGCGTCAGGCGTGAAACAGAAAAACGCGGGCTATCGAAGAAGGTTTCATCCGGCCAGAAATGGACGCTGGTGCCGGTATTGCGTTTACCGCAAGTGCCGACAACCTGTAAATCCTGCACCTTTTCGCCATTTTCAAAGGCGATGTTATAAATCTGACCATCGCGGCGCACGTTAACTTCTACGCGCTTCGACAGGGCGTTAACCACCGAAATCCCCACGCCATGCAGGCCGCCAGAGAACTGGTAATTTTTGTTAGAGAATTTACCGCCTGCATGCAGACGGCAAAGAATCAGTTCAACCGCCGGTACACCCTCTTCCGGGTGAATATCCACCGGCATCCCGCGCCCATCGTCAATAACTTCTAACGACTGGTCAGCATGTAAAATAACGTCCACGCGTTTTGCGTGACCCGCCAGTGCTTCATCCACACTGTTATCAATGACTTCTTGCCCCAAATGGTTAGGGCGAGTGGTATCGGTATACATCCCCGGACGGCGGCGAACCGGCTCAAGCCCGGTGAGTACCTCAATGGCATCAGCGTTATAAGTTTGCGTCATGGTTTAAGTTAGTAATTCGAGTTGATCGTCAGAGATGGTGCAGACCAAGAAAATCGACGATCGGGTTGAAATAATCTTCGAAGCCCGTGAATGCGTGGTTGCCGCCTTCTATGACAGTCTGGCGGCAGGAAGCGTAGTACGCCACCGCCTGGCGGTAATCCAGCACTTCATCTCCCGTCTGTTGCAGCAGCCAGATCAAATCCGGCGCTTCCAGCGGGTCAATCTGCATGACTTTAAGATCGTAAATATGGCGTGACTCTAGCACATATTGCTGCCCGGTGTAGGGGTTCTCGTTCTGACCGAGATAGTCCGTCAGCAGTTCAAACGGGCGCACCGCCGGGTTTACCACCACTGCGGGCAGCATAAAACATTGTGACAACCAGGTGGCGTAATATCCCCCCAGTGACGAACCGACAATACCCAGCGAATCGCCGCCATGTTCCAGGACAATGGATTCCAGCAGCTCTGCCGCGTCGGAAGGATACGGCGGCAACTGCGGAATGATCATCTCAACGTCAGGGTGATGTTCCGCCAGCCAGTTTTTTAACAAGCTCGCTTTTGCAGAGCGCGGCGAGCTGTTGAAACCGTGTAAATAAAGAAGCGTAGACATCAGTAGCCTTCTGAAGCGGTATCAGGTTGGAAACGTGTGTCCGCCAGGCGATGCACCTCGGTGGTCAGCGTGCCATCAGCATGTAACTCGAGAGTACGCCAGCCGGGCGCGATGGTATCCAGCGTAAAGTTGGAACAGTGCGGCTTAAACTGCACACAGGTCGACGGCGTTGCCAGCAGGCGGCGACCGTTCCAGTCGAGATCCAGCTCCTGATGAATATGACCGCACAGCAAGTATTTGACGTGCGGAAACTTCGCCAGCACGGTATCCAGTTCGCCCGCGTTACGCAGACTGTGTTGATCGAGCCAACTACAACCCGCAGGTAGCGGATGATGATGCAGCAGCAGCAACGTATGGCGTTCTGGCGCATCGGCCAGTTTACGTTCCAGCCACTCAAGCTGAAACTCGCTCAGCTCACCGTGCGGCACGCCAAACACCTGGCTATCCAGCAACAGGATTTGCCATTGCTCACCAATAAACACGCGCTTCGCCGGGGAGATACCCGCATCCTGTAACGCGCTGTACATCGCGGGCTGGAAATCGTGGTTGCCCGGCAGCCAGACGCAGGGCGCACGAAAACTTGCGATGCCTTCAGCGAAATGCTGATAGGCCGCAGAGGATTGATCCTGCGCTAAATCACCTGTCGCGACAATCAGGTCGAATTCGTGCTGATGTGGACGAATCGCCTCCAGCACAGCCTGGTAGCTTTCCCAGGTGTTTACCCCTAACAGGGCTTCGTGCTTTTGTGCAAACAGGTGAGTATCGGTAATTTGTAAAATCCTGACTCTGGCCTCACCAGCCAGAGGAAGGGTTAACAGGCTTTCCAAATGGTGTCCTTAGGTTTCACGACGCTAGTAAACCGGAATCGCCATCGCTCCATGTGCTAAACAGTATCGCAACCAGTCCGCTAAAAACTGGTTAATTTGATGCTTTTCGTCGCGTTGATGCAACTTTTTATTAGGATAATCATACCGCGCTTTGAAGCGAAAAATCTGCTGGCTTGAACACACTTCAGCCACCATCGCGTCATGATACAGACGCACCGTCATTGACGGAAGGCTCCAGTAACTGATCGCGGGCGCAGTCTGTTCTATTGTCACCAGGGTAGTGTATCGGGTCGATTCCACAATCGTCAGCCGATATTGTGCGTTTGCCACCTGATAGCTTACAGTTTCGCCGGGTGCGTCATTGCGCGGTAACAAACGGCGCAATTGTGAAAAGTTCATCTCGCACAGGCGCATCATTTCAGGAAAGTCAGGTGTGTAACGCTTCATTTATGCCCACTCATTTTTTAACGCTTGATGGTGCAGCTGCAGCCATTGCAAAGCGATGACCGACGCTGCGTTGTCGATTTTCCCCTCTTCTACCCACTGGTATGCCTGTTCCCGGCTTACCACATGAACGCGAATATCTTCGTTTTCATCAGCCAGACCATGAATACCGCTTGCGGTCGTGGCGTCCACTTCGCCCACCATAATTGACGAACGCTCACTGGTGCCCCCCGGGCTTGCCAGGAAACTTAACACCGGTTTGGTCCGTTTGACTATCAGCCCCGCCTCTTCAATCGCTTCGCGACGGGCAACATCTTCCACACTTTCACCCTCTTCAATCATCCCGGCAACCATCTCCAGTAGCCAGGGGGTTTCGCTAGTGTCGTACGCGGCAATTCGAATCTGCTCAATCAGCACAACTTCATCACGCACTGGGTCAAAGGGTAGCAAGACTGCGGCGTGACCGCGCTCAAAAATTTCCCGCCGCACCTCATGACTCATTTGCCCGTTGAATAGACGATGACGAAATCTATAAAGATCTAATGAAAAAAAGCCGCGATAAAGTGTTTCTCGTGCAATAATTTCTACATCGTTTTTGCCAAATGTAACGGGCAGGTTGTCTGGCTTAAGCATTGTTAATGTCCTGGCACTAATAGTGAATTAAATGTGAATTTCAGCGACGTTTGACTGCCGTTTGAGCAGTCATGTGTTAAATTGAGGCACATTAACGCCCTATGGCACGTAACGCCAACCTTTTGCGGTAGCGGCTTCTGCTAGAATCCGCAATAATTTTACAGTTTGATCGCGCTAAATACTGCTTCACCACAAGGAATGCAAATGAAGAAATTGCTCCCCATTCTTATCGGCCTGAGCCTTTCTGGGTTCAGTTCGTTGAGCCAGGCCGAGAACCTGATGCAAGTTTATCAGCAAGCACGCCTTAGTAACCCGGAATTGCGTAAGTCTGCCGCCGATCGTGATGCTGCCTTTGAAAAAATTAATGAAGCGCGCAGTCCATTACTGCCACAGCTAGGTTTAGGTGCAGATTACACCTATAGCAACGGCTACCGCGACGCGAACGGCATCAACTCGAACGCGACCAGTGCGTCCCTGCAGTTAACTCAATCCATTTTTGATATGTCGAAATGGCGTGCGTTAACGCTGCAGGAAAAAGCAGCAGGGATTCAGGACGTCACATATCAGACCGATCAGCAAACCTTGATCCTCAACACCGCGACCGCTTATTTCAACGTGTTGAATGCTATTGACGTTCTTTCCTATACACAGGCACAAAAAGAAGCGATCTACCGTCAATTAGATCAAACCACCCAACGTTTTAACGTGGGCCTGGTAGCGATCACCGACGTGCAGAACGCCCGCGCGCAGTACGATACCGTGCTGGCGAACGAAGTGACCGCACGTAATAACCTTGATAACGCGGTAGAGCAGCTGCGCCAGATCACCGGTAACTACTATCCGGAACTGGCGGCGCTGAATGTCGAAAACTTTAAAACCGACAAACCACAGCCGGTTAACGCGCTGCTGAAAGAAGCCGAAAAACGCAACCTGTCGCTGTTACAGGCACGCTTGAGCCAGGACCTGGCGCGCGAGCAAATTCGCCAGGCGCAGGATGGTCACTTACCGACGCTGGATTTAACGGCTTCTACCGGGATTTCTGACACCTCTTATAGCGGTTCGAAAACTCGTGGTGCCGCTGGTACCCAGTATGACGACAGCAATATGGGCCAGAACAAAGTGGGCCTGAGCTTCTCGCTGCCGATTTATCAGGGCGGAATGGTTAACTCGCAGGTGAAACAGGCCCAGTACAACTTTGTTGGTGCCAGCGAGCAACTGGAAAGCGCGCATCGTAGCATCGTGCAAACCGTACGTTCCTCCTTCAACAACATTAATGCATCTATCAGTAGCATTAACGCCTACAAACAAGCCGTAGTTTCCGCTCAAAGCTCATTAGACGCGATGGAAGCGGGCTACTCGGTCGTACGCGTACCATTGTTGATGTGTTGGATGCAACCACCACGCTGTACAACGCTAAGCAAGAGCTGGCAAATGCGCGTTATAACTACCTGATTAATCAGCTGAATATTAAGTCAGCCCTGGGTACGTTGAACGAGCAGGATCTGCTGGCACTGAACAATGCGCTGAGCAAACCGGTTTCCACTAATCCGGAAAACGTTGCCCCGCAAACGCCGGAACAGAATGCTATTGCTGATGGTTATGCGCCTGATAGCCCGGCACCCGTCGTTCAGCAAACATCCGCACGCACTACCACCAGTAACGGTCATAACCCTTTCCGTAACTGATGACGACGACGGGGCTTCGGCCCCGTCTGAACGTAAGACAACGTAAAGATACGGGTTATCTGCCGCATTCTTCCCCCTTCTCGCTTCAATTTCGACCAGCCATCCTCTATTCTGATGGGTATTTACCACTGGTCCCGGAAGACAAAAATGAAACGGACAAAATCCATACGCCACGCATCGTTCCGCAAAAACTGGAGCGCACGCCATCTGACACCAGTCGCTCTCGCGGTTGCCACTGTTTTTATGCTGGCTAGCTGTGAAAAGAGTGATGAAACAGTGTCTCTCTATCAAAATGCTGACGACTGTTCAGCTGCAAACCCAGGCAAAAGCGCCGAATGTACCACCGCGTACAACAATGCGCTGAAAGAAGCCGAACGTACTGCGCCGAAATACGCCACCCGTGAAGACTGTGTTGCTGAATTTGGTGAAGGTCAGTGCCAGCAGGCACCAGCCCAGGCTGGCATGGCACCAGAAAACCAGGCGCAGGCCCAGCAATCCAGCGGGAGTTTCTGGATGCCGCTGATGGCCGGTTACATGATGGGGCGTCTGATGGGCGGCGGCGCGGGATTTGCACAGCAGCCGCTGTTCTCCTCGAAAAACCCAGCCAGCCCGGCTTACGGTAAATATACCGACGCGACGGGTAAAAACTATGGCGCAGCCCAGCCAGGCCGCACCATGACCGTACCGAAGACAGCCATGGCACCAAAACCGGCGACCACTACTACCGTTACCCGTGGCGGTTTTGGTGAATCTGTTGCCAAACAAAGCACTATGCAGCGTAGCGCAACCGGCACCTCTTCTCGTTCAATGGGTGGCTGATACCGATGGAAAGAGTCAGTATTACCGAGCGCCCGGACTGGCGTGAAAAAGCCCACGAATACGGTTTCAATTTTCACACCATGTACGGCGAGCCGTACTGGTGTGAAGATGCTTACTACAAGTTGACCCTCGCCCAGGTTGAAAAGCTGGAAGAAGTCACCGCCGAACTGCACCAGATGTGCCTGAAAGTGGTGGAAAAAGTGATCGCCAGCGATGAGCTGATGACCAAATTCCGCATTCCAAAACACACCTGGAGTTTTGTGCGTCAGTCATGGCTGACTCACCAGCCATCGCTTTATTCGCGTCTTGATCTGGCATGGGATGGCACTGGCGAACCTAAACTGCTGGAAAATAACGCCGATACACCAACGTCACTATACGAGGCGGCGTTCTTTCAGTGGATCTGGCTGGAAGATCAGCTTAACGCCGGTAACTTGCCGGAGGGCAGCGACCAGTTTAACAGTCTGCAAGAAAAGCTAATCGATCGCTTTGTCGAGTTGCGTGAACAGTATGGCTTCCAGTTGCTGCATCTCACCTGCTGTCGCGACACGGTGGAAGATCGCGGAACCATTCAGTATTTGCAGGACTGCGCGACGGAAGCTGAAATCGCTACCGAGTTCCTCTACATTGACGATATCGGGTTAGGTGAAAAAGGTCAGTTCACGGATTTACAGGATCAGGTAATTTCCAACCTGTTCAAGCTGTATCCATGGGAATTTATGTTGCGTGAGATGTTCTCCACCAAGCTGGAGGATGCAGGCGTACGCTGCTGGAACCGGCGTGGAAGAGCATTATCTCCAACAAAGCGCTTCTACCGCTACTGTGGGAGATGTTCCCGAATCACCCGAACCTGCTGCCCGCTTATTTTGCGGAAGATGATCATCCGCAAATGGAAAAATATGTGGTTAAACCGATCTTCTCCCGTGAAGGCGCAAACGTGTCGATCATTGAGAACGGCAAAACCATTGAAGCAGCGGAAGGTCCGTATGGCGAAGAAGGGATGATTGTTCAGCAATTCCATCCGTTACCGAAATTCGGCGACAGCTATATGCTGATTGGTAGCTGGCTGGTGAACGATCAACCCGCCGGAATTGGCATTCGTGAAGACCGTGCATTGATCACCCAGGATATGTCTCGGTTTTATCCACATATTTTTGTTGAGTAATCAATGATGCCGGATGGCATTCGCCATCCGGTAATTGTTAACCTATCTGCACCGACAGCATACTCAGGCTGCCCATTTCTATACCATCGACCGGAATGGTAATTGGCTCCTGCCCATCCCACGCACCTAAGACATACAACAACGGCAGATAGTGCTCCGGCGTTGGGTTCGATAACGCGCCACCTTCATGGTCGAGGTAATTCACCAGAGGATGCTGCTCTACCGCCCCTTGCCACGTCAGATTCGCTTTCACATACTCATTAAACGACATCGCCCAAGGATATGGTGAACTATCACCGTGCCACTTCACTGTACGCAGGTTATGCACCACGTTGCCACTGGCGACCAACATTATTCCTTCATCTCGCAGCGCTGCCAGTTTGCGCCCCATTTCGAAATGCCAGGCGGCAGGTTTGCTACTGTCGATACTCAACTGCACCATCGGGATATCGGCGTCAGGATACATCTTAATCAGCACGCCCCAGGAACCGTGGTCAAAGCCCCAGGCTTCTTTATCCAGCGTCACCGGGACCGGCGCTAACAGCTCAACCAGATGCTGTGCCAGCACAGGCGAACCCGGAGCAGGATAATGCGTATCGTACAGCGCCTGCGGGAAGCCACCAAAGTCATGAATCGTGGGCGGCGTCTCCATCGCGGTCACTCCTGTTCCACGGGTAAACCAGTGAGCCGAAACCACCACAATCGCTTGCGGGCGTGGCAATGTCATCCCCAACTTCTGCCAGCTGCGGGTATACAAATTATCTTCCAGCACGTTCATCGGACTACCGTGACCTAAAAACAATGCTGGCATACGTGTTGAAGACATGATGATATCCTTAACTAAGGGTGTCATTTTGATATCCTCACAATACGCTTGTTCGGCGGAGTAAGAACCCGGATAACAATGATGATGATCATCAGTTATTTTGACGATCTGCCTGAAGGTGAAGATTTATAAGGAGTTGTCGATGTCAGTACCTCTCATTCTGACCATACTGGCGGGGGCAGCCACGTTTATTGGCGCGTTTCTCGGCGTTCTCGGACAAAAACCCTCGAACCGCTTACTGGCGTTTTCGCTAGGTTTTGCGGCGGGGATCATGTTGCTCATCTCATTAATGGAAATGCTTCCTGCCGCACTAGCAGCTGAAGGAATGTCGCCTGTGTTGGGTTATGGAATGTTTATCTTCGGTCTGCTTGGCTACTTTGGCCTGGACCGCATGTTGCCGCATGCGCATCCGCAGGATTTAATGCAAAAATCGGTGCAGCCGTTGCCAAAATCGATCAAGCGCACAGCCATTCTGCTCACTCTCGGCATCAGTCTGCATAACTTCCCGGAAGGGATTGCCACCTTTGTCACGGCGAGCAGCAACCTGGAGCTGGGATTTGGCATCGCACTGGCCGTCGCGTTGCACAATATCCCTGAAGGTCTGGCAGTGGCAGGCCCGGTTTATGCGGCAACGGGGTCTAAACGCACCGCGATTCTGTGGGCGGGGATTTCTGGACTAGCAGAAATTCTTGGTGGTGTGCTGGCGTGGTTAATCCTCGGTAGCATGATTTCCCCGGTGGTCATGGCGGCGGTTGCAGGAATTATGGTGGCGCTCTCGGTTGATGAATTAATGCCGCTCGCCAAAGAGATTGACCCTAATAATAACCCCAGCAATGGCGTACTATGTGGAATGTCAGTGATGGGATTCAGTTTAGTGCTGCTACAAACGGCGGGAATTGGTTAAAAACAACATCAGAAGTTGTCCAGCACATGGACAACTTCTGCCAGCTTCACGAAAGCCTTATTCTACCTTTTCGGCTGTCTCTTCTCTCGTACTGTTTAAGTATTTGTTCCGCGCTTCAAGCAGTGCGTCTCTGTCCTGGCGAAACGCCCGACAATAACGTTTCAAATGCAGGAAATAACCCACCACAACCAGAGCAATCAATACAATCCAGTACCAGGCGATAAACATCCTTTTACCCTTAATATTTAACAATACTAAACATTTAGCGCATAAATTTCACATATCCTTTTTCGGATATATTCATATGGTCGCATAATAACGGAACAATTATATGATTTTGATCATAATGAAAAAGAATGCCTGATATTAATGAAATTTTCTCATAGAAAGAGAAGCGGAATTAACATCTTGCATAGCAGGGCAAAATAAAAACCGAAGCCAGCTACAACTTCGGTTTCTTGATTAAGGCAGTAATTAAGCAGCGGTTTTCAGCTGGCTTTACGCTCATGTGCCTGACGGTATGCCACCAGGTCTTCAATAGTCACGAGCGCCATATTGTGTTTATTGGCAAACTCAATGCACTCTGGTGCACGCGCCATCGTGCCATCGTCATTAGTCAGCTCACACAGCACACCAGCCGGTTTAAAGCCTGCCAGCGTCATCAAATCAATAGTCGCTTCAGTATGACCGCCACGCGTCAGTACACCACCTGCCTGCGCGCGAAGTGGGAAAACGTGGCCCGGGCGATTCAGATCAGAAGGTTTTGCGCCATCGGCAATCGCTGCGCGAACGGTCGTAATACGATCAGCGGCAGAAACACCGGTAGTCACACCTTCAGCCGCTTCAATGGTCACGGTAAAACCGGTGCCATAGGCGCTGGTGTTATTTTCTACCATCATTGGCAGATCAAGTTGTTTACGGCGATCTTCAGTGATGCACAGGCAAACAATACCGCTACCGTGGCGAATGGTCAGCGCCATCTGCTCAACGGTCATGGTTTCTGCCGGGAAGATCATATCGCCTTCGTTTTCACGGTCTTCATCATCAAGCACCATTACACCGCGTCCTTCACACAGCGCAGCCAGTGCATTTTCAACACGTTCGAAAGGCGTACCAAAAGAGGAAAGTAGCGTCTGATTCATGGTAAAAAAACCTCACTAAAATTATGTTTACCAGAATCAGGGCAGTCTTAGGAGTGGCGGCATATAGCCAAAATAACGTGAGCGGGTCCATGCCCGACAGAATCGTTACTCTCTCCCATCCGGACTCTAACCGTCGGCCCCGGAATTACACCGGATCTGCTGTCCTTTGAGTTCGCACCCAAAGCGCTCGCGGGCTTTCAACTGAGTTGATTTACCGCCGGTGGGGAATTTCGCCCCGCCCTGAGAATAAGCGGATTCACTATAACGCTAATGATTAGCGGCAGCAACGCATAGCTTCACATAATTCTGGTTTATGACTTACCCTTATCGCACTACAATGGTACTCAACACCTATCAGTACAGGGAAACTACAATGATTGACCCGAAAAAAATTGAGCAAATCGCTCGCCAGGTTCACGAATCAATGCCTAAAGGAATCAGGGAGTTCGGGGAAGATGTGGAGAAAAAAATCCGCCAAACCCTACAAGCTCAGCTGACGCGCCTCGACCTTGTAAGCCGTGAAGAGTTCGACGTCCAAACGCAAGTCCTGTTACGGACTCGTGAGAAACTGGCGCTGCTTGAACAAAGAATGAGCGAACTGGAAAATCGCAGTACTGAGATTAAAAAGCAGCCAGATCCAGAGACTCTCCCCCCAACGCTGTAAACATTTGTCTTTAATGCACTGTAAATTATGAATTAATCTTCTAATTTACAGTGCTTTCTATTACCTTATCGCTTAATTCCATTCAGAATATCATCACAAAAATGAATGAGTGCAATTGAAAATATAATTGTTATGTATTTTTTTAAGTTTTACTTAATCCATATTTAGATAAACTAATTTCATAAAACCCGAAAAGTAAAATATAATATTTGAATGATTAGCAATCCTTAAATAACAGTTACTAATCATTCATTTTCTACTTATATTTATATAAAGGAATATTATGTCTGCTTTTAAAAAGTCACTTCTTGTTGCTGGCGTAGCAATGATTCTTTCCAATAACGTATTTGCTGACGAAGGTCACGGCATTGTTAAATTTAAAGGTGAAGTTATCTCTGCTCCATGTTCAATTAAACCAGGTGACGAAGACTTAACTGTAAATCTGGGTGAAGTAGCAGATACCGTTCTGAAAAGCGACCAGAAATCTTTGGCTGAGCCTTTCACTATTCACCTGCAAGACTGCATGTTGAGCCAAGGTGGAACCACTTATTCAAAAGCGAAGGTTACTTTCACCACAGCGAATACTATGACGGTAATGACTCCAACTTACTGATAGTGTTTTATGTTCAGATAATGCCCGATGACCTTGTCATGCAGCTCCACCGATTTTGAGAACGACAGTGACTTCCGTCCCAGCCTTGCCAGATGTTGTCTCAGATTCAGATTATGTCGCTCAATGCGCTGAGTGTAACGCTTGCTGATAACGTGCAGCTTTCCCTTCAGGCGTGATTCATACAGCGGCCAGCCATCCGTCATCCATACCACGACCTCAAAGGCCGACAGCAGGCTCAGAAGACGCTCCAGTGTGG
>NZ_MECT01000431.1:0-477 GCF_001722145.1 Shigella sp. FC1544 | reverse complement strand
GGCTACGTCGGTGCTAAATCACGTCAGCGCTGGCTGTTTTACGCGTATGACAGGATACGGAGGACGGTTGTGGCGCACGTCTTCGGTGAACGCACTCTGGCCACACTGGAGCGTCTTCTGAGCCTGCTGTCGGCCTTTGAGGTCGTGGTATGGATGACGGATGGCTGGCCGCTGTATGAATCACGCCTGAAGGGAAAGCTGCACGTTATCAGCAAGCGTTACACTCAGCGCATTGAGCGACATAATCTGAATCTGAGACAACATCTGGCAAGGCTGGGACGGAAGTCACTGTCGTTCTCAAAATCGGTGGAGCTGCATGACAAGGTCATCGGGCATTATCTGAACATAAAACACTATCAGTAAGTTGGAGTCATTACCAAGTTCCTGATATTACCGCCAACCGCCGCATTACCGCGCCGGGTTACTGGTTTTACCGCAATGATGAATTTGTCTTTGACTACAGACTCAAAGCGGAAG
>NZ_MECT01000430.1:0-478 GCF_001722145.1 Shigella sp. FC1544 | reverse complement strand
CGATTCATCATCGTGTTGCGAAAATTTGAGAGACTCACGAACAACTTTCGTTGTTCAGTGTTTCAATTTTCAGCTTGATCCAGATTTTTAAAGAGCAAAACTTCGCAGTGTACCTTTTCAGGTACACTCTGAAGTATTTTTTATTTAATCACTACAGAGATGGTGGAGCTATGCGGGATCGAACCGCAGACCTCCTGCGTGCAAAGCAGGCGCTCTCCCAGCTGAGCTATAGCCCCATAACATGTAGTTAAAACCTCTTCAAATTTGCCGTGCAAATTTGGTAGGCCTGAGTGGACTTGAACCACCGACCTCACCCTTATCAGGGGTGCGCTCTAACCACCTGAGCTACAAGCCTGTAGAGGTTTTACTGCTCATTTTCATCAGACAATCTGTGTGAGCACTGCAAAGTACGCTTCTTTAAGGTAAGGAGGTGATCCAACCGCAGGTTCCCCTACGGTTACCTTGTTACGACTTCACC
>NZ_MECT01000429.1:0-481 GCF_001722145.1 Shigella sp. FC1544 | reverse complement strand
CAGAATGAACATCCGCATCTTCCTGTTGAAAGTCGTCGTCAGGCAAAGGGAACTCGCTTCCTGTGGCAGCACAGCGATAAATGGATGACCGAATCCAGGCAGGAAAAGCTGATATGGCTGCGTGCGCAGATGAAGCTGACGAGCCTGTGCTGGGCGCTGAAAGAACTGGCAAAGGATATCTGGAGCAGACCATGGAGCGAGGAAAGACGCAACGACTGGCAGAGATGGCTGTCGCTGGCGGCCAACAGTGACGTCCCCATGATGAAGAATGTGGCTAAAACGATAGGGAAAAGGTTGTACGGTATCCTGAACGCCATGCGCCATGGCGTATCAAACGGAAATGCGGAAGCACTGAACAGCAAGATCAGGCTGCTGAGAATAAAAGCCAAGGGCTACCGCAACCGGGAGCGCTTTAAGCTGGGAGTGATGTTCCACTATGGGAAACTGAATATGGCGTTCTAAGCCTTCCCACCATGATCGG
>NZ_MECT01000428.1:0-490 GCF_001722145.1 Shigella sp. FC1544 | reverse complement strand
CAGCGATTAATATGGTCTGATACTGACGTGGTTCCTGTCATACTTACGGTCATGGGCGGTTATCGCCCATACTGTTCGTGCCAGCTTGTTTGCCATGGCGACGATTGCCACACTGGCTGGACGACGTTTTTTCAGTTCGGTTATCCACGGGCCAGGCTCTTTAGCTACTAATGCCACCGCTCTTGCACCGTGGATAAATAATGTCCTGAGATAAGTGTCACCACGTTTGCTTATCCCCAGCAGACGTACTTTCCCTCCGGAGCCAGTTTGTTTTGGAACCAGACCAACATATGCGGCGAACTCTCGCCCCGATTTAAACGCTGATGCTTCCCCCATGGTGGCCACCGCTGCCGTCGCAATAAGTGGTCCAACGCCAGGAATATCCAGCAACTGAAGTGGTCAACAAAAACTGGCCACCGAGTTAGAGTTTTTCCAGTATCGATTTTCCGATTCGTTTGGGGGTAACCCACCGTTATATTCGTGCGGTCTT
>NZ_MECT01000427.1:0-491 GCF_001722145.1 Shigella sp. FC1544 | reverse complement strand
CAGGGTAATTGTAATAGCGTGCATGTATGCGCGGTATAACAATTACACATCCTGTCCTGTCAGCAAGTTCGAATTACCGACAAAGGCACGGCAGTTTTTTGGCAGTGACAGTATTGTCAGGCAGAAATACCCGTCAAAGCGTCAGACGGCAGAATACCGGCGGTAAAACAGTCGAAAAGTGGTACGCGATATAATCACACAACGCAGATGACAGACAGAACGGAGAAAACGAAAAGATGAACAAGCAGCAGCAAGCCGTACTCAACATGGCAGGATTCATAAAAAGCCAAAGCCTGACGCTGCTCGAAAAGCTGGACGCACTCGATGCTGACGAACAGGCTACCATGTGTGAGAAGCTGCACGAACTCGCAGAAGAACTCCAGAACAGCATCCAGACACGCTTTGAAGTAGAAAATAGCACAGAGAGATAACGCTCAGGACAGGATGCCGAACGGCACAACAGAGCGTAAGGAGAAAATGTCACATAAGGC
>NZ_MECT01000426.1:0-500 GCF_001722145.1 Shigella sp. FC1544 | reverse complement strand
GTCAGGCCGCACGATGCCAGCCAGCGGCGGCTTTCCTCACTCACCCGGTCAGCCAGGATTTCACTTTCCAGCCGGTCGAGCATCTGCACCAGCACCGGCGGGAACACCACACTGCCACTGTCTTCGCCGCCGGACTGCTGAAGGGCATCCGCCAGGCTGCGGCGCTGCGTTTTCGCCAGCTCACCGGTGGCGGTTTCAACTCTGATGAGTGGCGTGAAGCTTCCCGGCTGATAAACCGTCTGGATGCGGGTTCTGTCGTTCTGTATTGTGGTCAGCCGGTCGCCGTCCCAGCCGTACCAGGTCACTTCCGGTTTCCGTGACAGCGACATCCAGCCCGTCAGGTCCCGTTCACGCCGCCATACCCGTTTTGCCACCCTGCGGCCCAGCGGGTCGTAAAGATAGCGACTTTCGACCAGCGGCTCTGCATATTGTGTCCGCGTGTAGTGCACCAGCCGGTGCTGACTGTCGTAATGGTACCGGTGGGTGCGCTCATCATCCGT
>NZ_MECT01000425.1:0-503 GCF_001722145.1 Shigella sp. FC1544 | reverse complement strand
CGTGGCCGACGGGGTGACATGATTAAAATCCTGTGGGCTGATGCTGATGGTCTGTGCCTGTTCACCAGACGCCTGGAGGAAGGCCAGTTTATCTGGCCTGCTGTGCGTGACGGCAAGGTATCCATTACCCGCTCGCAACTGGCAATGCTCCTCGATAAGCTGGACTGGCGTCAGCCAAAAACATCCCGCCTTAACGCACTGACAATGTTGTAAAAATGTCATGGCCGGATTATAAAAACGGCCATGAATCAAAAATACCTCATTCGCATTGCAGAACTGGAATGCCAGCTCCGTCAGAAAGACCAGCAACTGAGTCTGGTTGAAGAGACGGAGGCCTTCCTGCGCTCTGCACTGGCCCGCGCCGAAGAAAAGATCGAAGAAGATGAACGGGAAATAGAACATCTGTAAGCGTGCAGCAAGAACCGTATTGACGGGGATGTGTTATTCAGTCGGCAGTGCTACGCGCCAGGGGAGCAGTTCGCCGACCCGGTTTATCGGCCAGT
>NZ_MECT01000424.1:0-508 GCF_001722145.1 Shigella sp. FC1544 | reverse complement strand
GAACTGGCGTGTTTCATTAGCCCGGTAGCATGAACCATTATCCGTCAGCCACTCCACTGGAGACGACGGAAGATCGTTGCCGAAGCGGCGTTCCACCGCACCCAGCATGACGTCCTGTACTGTTTCACTGTTGAAGCCGCCGGTAGTCACCGCCCAGTGCAGTGCCTCACGCTCACAGCAGTCCAGCGCGAACGTGACACGCAGTCTCTCTCCGTTATCACAGCAGAACTCGAACCCGTCAGAGCACCATCGCTGATTGCTTTCTTTCACGGCCACTCTGCCTGTATGTGCCCGTTTCGATGGCGGTACAGCAGGTTTTCGCTCAAGCAACAGCGCATTCTGGCGCATGATCCGGTAAACACGTTTGGCATTGATCGCAGGCATACCATCAAGTTCTGCCTGTCTGCGAAGCAGCGCCCATACCCGACGATAACCATACGTGGGCAGCTCTCCGATAACATGGTGTATACGGAGAAGCACATCCGTATCATCAGTGTGACGACTGCGG
>NZ_MECT01000423.1:0-521 GCF_001722145.1 Shigella sp. FC1544 | reverse complement strand
AGCTGAACAGGAGGGACAGCTGATAGAAACAGAAGCCACTGGAGCACCTCAAAAACACCATCATACACTAAATCAGTAAGTTGGCAGCATCACCCCTTTCACCTGCTTGCAAAGCTTCTGTGTTCTGACATTGCCAAATTGTTGCAATTCTGTATCCAGCCTTCTTTCAGTCATAGCTTCGGGCCGCGATAAGACTCACTGATCTGACCCTGATTCCTCTTGCAGACTTTATAGACCAATTAAAATGCAGTTTCTGCAGGTCAACGTCTGACCATCATTGTCATCACTCTGGCCATTAGAGTAACCTTCTGCATTCATCCTTTTGTAAAAAGTTTATGTCAGTATCAGCAATTAACCGGACCTGATACTGATATGAGTCTTACCGCATATACGGTCAATTTCAGCAATTAATTACATTATCCATAGACTGGCCCCCTGAATCTCCAGACAACCAGTATCACTTAAATAAGTGATAGTCTTAATACTAGTTTTTAGACTAGTCATTGGAGTACAGATGATTG
>NZ_MECT01000422.1:0-525 GCF_001722145.1 Shigella sp. FC1544 | reverse complement strand
CCGTCGACCGTCCGGCACGGTCCATCACAGTGATAAAGGTTCTCAGTATGTATCGCTGGCCTACACACAGCGGCTTAAGGAAGCCGGATTACTGGCATCAACAGGAAGTACAGGCGACTCGTATGACAACGCGATGGCGGAGAGCATCAATGGTCTTTACAAAGCGGAGGTAATACACCGTAAGAGCTGGAAAAACCGTGCAGAAGTGGAACTGGCCACACTCACGTGGGTGGACTGGTATAACAATCGACGATTGCTGGAAAGGCTGGGCCATACTCCTCCGGCAGAAGCAGAAAAAGCTTATTATGCTTCCATCGGAAACGATGATCTGGCAGCCTGAGTTCACAGATAAAATACTCTCCAGGAAACCCGGGGCGGTTCAACCGACGATAATTCCGTTATCTACCAGCTCCGTCTGGAGCCGCCGGGTTCCATATGTTTCGCGAGTGCGGATATGTGCCACCTTAATCTCCAGTTTTAGCCGCTCATCACTTTGTTTTCTGTCTGAGGGTTCATGCTGTACCC
>NZ_MECT01000421.1:0-24676 GCF_001722145.1 Shigella sp. FC1544 | reverse complement strand
GGAGCGTCTTCTGAGCCTGCTGTCGGCCTTTGAGGTCGTGGTATGGATGACGGATGGCTGGCCGCTGTATGAATCACGCCTGAAGGGAAAGCTGCACGTTATCAGCAAGCGTTACACTCAGCGCATTGAGCGACATAATCTGAATCTGAGACAACATCTGGCAAGGCTGGGACGGAAGTCACTGTCGTTCTCAAAATCGGTGGAGCTGCATGACAAGGTCATCGGGCATTATCTGAACATAAAACACTATCAGTAAGTTGGAGTCATTACCGACGCTTCCTTACCTGTTCCTCGCGCTGGCTTTCCCATTCTTTAAAGCACGTCAGGATCTCGACAGACCATTTGTGATTTTCAAAACGCGTATGTCGGCAATGATTGCGACGGTGGTTGTCGTACTGGTGGTGACATTTGCGAACGTCTTCACCATTATTCCGCCTGTGGTTGAAGCCGGAGACTGGGACAGCACATTGTGGATGATTGGCGGCCCTGTCTTCTTCTCGCTGTTAGCGATGGCGATTTACCAGAACTATTGCAGTCGCATGGCGAATAAACCTGAGTTAGCTCTCGACTGATCATATGAAATCCTGCAACTCATCGTCTCTCCGGCGATGAGTTGTCAGGAAGTAATGCGTATGGATGATACTCTCCAGGGCCGGTGATAACTGAAGATGATGTTAAGCTGCTAAATGAGCCACGTTGACATCATTTGGCAGCTTCATGCATTACAAACTTCCCGCCTGACGACCTTTGCCCGCAGACGTCAGCGTTCTCCCCGTTTGTTTACCGTTGAGGCTTTCCAGACGCATCTGGAAGGGCGGGAATGGCATATCGATACCGTGGGCATGGAAGCCAGCCAGAATCAGCTGGTGGATCTCATGGCGTAGCGGCATACGGTGACCCATCTCAGCGGCATAAATACGCAGCTCGAAAATCTGAATCCCTTGTTGCAGATCCACCAGGAAGACTTCCGGTGCCGGGTTGTCGATCACCAGCGAGCAGCGACGCGCTGCGGTGAGCAGGATTTCCGTCACTTCTTCACTGTTGGCATCAGCAGGGGCCGGAATCGTCAACACTACGCGCGTAACCGAGTCAGAGAGCGACCAGTTGATAAACTGCTCGGTAATAAACGCCTTGTTCGGCACGATTATCTCTTTACGGTCCCAGTCGCTGATGGTGGTGGCGCGGGTGTTAATTTTCGTCACGCTACCGGTGAGATCGCGAATTGTCACCGTATCGCCAATGCGAATCGGTTTTTCGAACAGGATAATCAGACCAGAGATAAAGTTGGCGAAAATTTCCTGCAAACCAAAACCGAGACCAACACCGAGCGCGGCGACCAGCCACTGCAATTTCGACCACTCAATACCAATCATCGAGAAGCCGACCAGCCCGCCAATCAGCATCAGCAGATATTTGGTGATGGTGGTGATGGCGTAGCCTGTACCCGGCGTTAAATCCAGGTGCTGCAAAATCGCCAGTTCCAGCAGCGCGGGCAGGTTGCGCACCAGCTGCGTGGTGATGATAAACACCAGAATGGCAATCAGCACCGCACCGAGGGTAATTGGCTCCAGACTTTCTACGCCTTGTACCGTGGAGGTGACATCCCACAGCGAAATATTTTCGAGGAAGCCGAAAGCGGAATGGATTTCTGACCACAGCACAATGACAGAAAGCAGGGCGATCAACATCAAAATTGAGCGCACCAGCCGCAAGGATTGCGCACTGATGGCATCGAGATCGACTTCGCTTTCATCGACTTCAATTGCTCCTTCCGGGCTACTGTGATGATGCGCTTCCTCTTCGCCACGCGCACGTTGCGCTAACATCTCTGCCCGGCGATGCTTCGCCCGGTCAAACGCCAGCCTGCGGCGCTGGATCAGCATCCAGCGGCGGATAACGTGATAAACCACCAGTAGCAGGAACCAGATGGCAACCGAGGTTTCAAGCCTCGCTAACAGCGCCTGTGCCGTTGCCAGATAACCCACAGCCGACGCCAGAATGGCAACCAACGGCGCGCCAATCATCATGTTCCACAGCATATGGTTGGTAATGTTGTCGCCGCTGCCCTCTTTGTTGAGATACAGTGGGATCCCGGCCTTTTTCAGGCTGAGGGTGACCACCGCCAGCGCACCGCAAATGAGGATAAAGCAAAGCCGTCCCAGCGAACCGGAGAATTCACGGTCGTCGAGGTTATCGAACATCATCAGCGCCATAATCAGCGGCACAATAAGCCCGATGCTCATCAGGTAGTAGCGCATCCCACGGGAAACACGTTCGCGCGGCCAGCCAAAATGAGCGATAAACAAGCCGTTCGGGCGGGCAAAGGTGGCGCAAATCATCACTACCCACAGCAGCGGCACGGTAGCCGTTACACCATCGCCAATCGCGACCGCCAGCGGATAAGGCCACGCCTCGCGCAAGCCGTAACCCAGCGTCATCCACAGCACCGGTAACGGTGACGCGACGAGAATCGACCAGAAAAGAGTGCGCAACGTCAGCCAGAAGTGATCCTGAGTCACTTTGCCAACTTTCGCCGCCGAACGTTCAAGAAAACGGGTGAAATAGCGGCGCGAGTAAATACTGCAACCGACCAGAATCAACGCGCCAAACAGCGGCAAAATTGTCTCTTTGCTGGTCAGCATCATCACACTGGCTTTGCCCAACTGACTGAAGGTGTCCAGCGAAATGAGACGACGCAGATCCTGGGCGATTTCCAGCGGCCAGGCGATGGTCATCGGGCGCACGTCAGAGGTCCAGAACAGATAGCGGTGCGTTGCTTCGTTCACCTCTTTCAGCGCATCCTCCAGTTGCCCGTTGGAGACTTTCAGCTTGGTCAGTTCCAATAGTAGCGTGTCGCCACCCTGCAACAATGAGTTCAGCAACTCACGCTGAGTGCGCAGTTGTGCTTCCAGAATACGGTTTTGCTCGGCGGTCAGCGGCTGACCGTCGGCCTGATGGATTTGCCGTAGCAGCGGCTGTTTATTAAGCAGATCCTCATAACGTAACCGTTGCACACGCAACTGCGCCATTTCGGTATCAAGCTGTTGTGGTTTTGGCATTTCTGGCAGCCGTGCCACCTGCGCCCGCAGCGCTTCGCCGAGCAGATTGGACGATCCCAGCCATTGCGACTGTTCACGCAGCGTATTCAACGCCTGCCGGACCTGTAACGTCTGGCTGGCAGCCTGACGCTGTTGCGAGGCAACGAGATCCATCCGCTGCGCCTGTTGATTCAAAGCCGCCGATAGTTCGCGGTTAATTTTGAATTGCGCGACGATATCTTTCGGCAAATCGGCGCTGTTTTCTGCCAGCAATTCGGTACTTTCCAGCGCCCGCTCCGCCTCAAGCTGACGTTGGCTGTTTAATTGATTACGCAAGGCCTGCAAATACGCATCCAGTTGCTGGCTCTCTTTTTCCGCCAGCTCTGAGCGTAAGCGCGCTAATTCCTGGCGGTTATTGGCAGACAGCTGCGCCAGCTCCAGTTCATCAACGAGCGCCTTAAGACGTGCAGAGTCAGACTGCAACGCGAAATTTTGTGCCTGATTGAGCGGAGTATTGCCGGTAAGCGTTCCCAGGCGGCGCTCGATCTCATTTAACTGACGGCGGGCGTCGGTTTGCTGTTGCGGCAGTTGATTCAGCGAATCGGCAATCTCGCGGGTGCGCTCCTGCTCTTGCTGGGCCTGACGGCTTTTATCCAGCAACTGGCTGCTGACCTGGAGAATTTCCTGATTCAGCGCGTCGGTAGACATTCCCGGCGACACGCTGCGCGGCTCGTCACGCATGTTGTTTAATTGTGCGCGCAGAGTAGCGGAGAGTTTCGGATAATTATCGATAACTTGCTGATATTGTTTGATGCGCTCAAGGGAACCTTTTCGTTCCTCAAGCGCATTTAAGGCAGACTGGAGCGCCTCTACGACTTCCGGCTGTGCGGGTTTCGCCGCTTTTGCCTGCTCCAGTTCCTGAGTGATTTGTTTGCTATCGGGGGCCGTCGCGGCGTACGCCCCCCAACTGAGGCACCAGGCCATCAGAAAAGTGATAATCAGGCGCACGTCAGCGTTTCCTTTGATGGATTAGACCTGGTCTTTTTTATCGTCAACCAATGGGCTGGCGTCGTGTTCTGCTTCGATCTCTTCAGCAGGAAGTGGGGCGGGTTCAGCGTCTGGCGTAACAAAGGTTTCGGTAGATACTGCCAGCGGCTGGCCAATTTTCGTGACAGACAGGCTTTCCAGTTGCTCAACCAGATTCACTTTACCCGGTGCAAACAGGTTGATAACGGTGGAACCGAGTTTAAAGCGACCCATTTCCTGGCCTTTCAGCAGTGCCACAGAACCGTCGTTTTCCCCGGCAGGCCAGGTCCAGCGCTTGATGATACCTTCGCGCGGCGGCGTAATGGTGCCCGCCCAGACCGTCTCAATGCTGCCAACAATCGTCGCTCCGACCAGAATCTGCGCCATTGGGCCAAATTCGGTATCGAAAAGGCAAATCACGCGTTCGTTACGGGCAAACAGATTCGGCACGTTCTGAGCGGTGAGATGGTTAACGGAGAAGAGATCGCCCGGCACGTAGATTATCTCACGCAGAATACCGTTGCACGGCATGTGTACGCGATGGTAGTCACGCGGGGAGAGGTAAGTGGTCACAAACGTACCGTTGCGGAACAGGTCCGCCATCAGATAGTTGCCTGCCAGCAGGGCTTCGAGGCTGTAGTTGTGGCCTTTGGCTTGCAGGATTTTATCTTCTTCGATTTTACCCAACTGGCTGATAACGCCATCGGCAGGCATGACCAGTACATTCGGATCGGTATCGATTGGGCGTACTTCGTCACGCAGCGGACGGACAAAGAATTCGTTAAAGGTGCGGTAGCTGGCGGTGTCCGGCTTTTGCGCCTCTTTCATGTCGACCTTGTAGTATTTAACGAACAGATCGATAACCAGTTTTGTCAGCCATCCTGCCCGCTTGCTTGCGCCCCAACCCGCCAGGCGAGTAAGCCATAGTTTCGGCAGAATGTACTGTAGCGAAAGTTTAAATGAATTTAACAAGGTAGCCTCCAGGCCATTGTTTTGTCGTTCCTGATCCGGCCAACATGCCGGATCCTGAAAAAAAGGGGACGATTCTAACGACGGTTAGCTTAATTGTCAGTCATCCGTATCAGAAAAGTTTTTACGCGTTTTTACCTGCGCCATGCTTTCCAGAATACGGTGATAGTTTTCGAAACGGGTTTCCGCGATTTTCCCTTCCTCAACCGCTTCCCGGATAGCGCAGCCCGGATCGGTATCGTGTTTGCAATCGCGATATTTACACAGACCTAAATAGTCATGGAATTCGACAAAGCCCTGAGTGATTTGTTCCGGCTCCAGGTGCCAGAGGCCGAACTCACGCACACCAGGGGAATCAATCACATCACCGCCGTGCGGGAAGTGATACAGCCGAGCGGCGGTCGTGGTGTGCTGACCGAGCCCCGAGTTGTCAGAGACATCGTTGGTCAGGATCTCTTTTTGCAGCCCCAGCAACGCATTCAGCAGGCTGGATTTGCCGACGCCAGACTGCCCGGCAAAAATGCTGATGCGCCCGGTCAACGCCTCTTCCAGCGGTTTTAGCCCATCCTGAGTATGGCTGGAAACCATCAATACGCGATAACCGATATTGCGGTAGATATCCATCTGCTCGTTGACGAACGCCATGCCTTCGTCGTCCAGCAGGTCTATCTTGTTGAGCACAATAATCGGCTCAATCTGCAAGGTTTCGCAGGCCACCAGGTAACGGTCGATAATATTGAGTGACAGCTCCGGCAAAATGGCGGAGACAATGACAATCTGGTCGATGTTGGCGGCAATAGGTTTTACGCCGTCGTAGAAATCCGGACGCGTCAACACCGAGGTACGCTCATGCACCGCTTCCACGATCCCTTTGACATTTACGCCTTCCGCCGCCGGTTTACCCGGACGCCAGACTACACGGTCGCCGGTCACCAGCGAACGGATGGTACGGCGAATATTGCAGCGGTGAACGTCGCCATCGGCGGATTCCACATCAGCGTGCATACCAAAGCGGCTGATGACGATACCTTCATCAGGCTCGCCAAACAGATTGTCGTCGTAGTCGGGCTTCTCCTTAGACGTTTTAAGACGACGCTGGTGATTGGCGTTCACGCGGCGCTGCTGGCCTTTGGAGAGTTTATTTTTACTCAATCGTACAGACTCCTGGTCGCCCCTGATGGGCAAAACATCTATGATACACGCAATTGTGGATCAATATAGTCACTGTGAATGGGTGGAAAATAGCATGAGTGCCAATGAAAACAACCTGATTTGGATCGATCTTGAGATGACTGGTCTGGATCCCGAGCGCGATCGCATTATTGAGATTGCCACGCTGGTGACCGATGCCAACCTGAATATTCTGGCAGAAGGGCCGACCATTGCAGTACATCAGTCCGATGAACAGCTGGCGCTGATGGATGACTGGAACGTGCGCACCCATACCGCCAGCGGGCTGGTAGAGCGCGTGAAAGCGAGCACGATGGGCGATCGGGAAGCTGAACTGGCAACGCTCGAATTCTTAAAACAGTGGGTGCCTGCGGGAAAATCGCCGATTTGCGGTAACAGCATCGGACAGGACCGTCGTTTCCTGTTTAAATACATGCCGGAGCTGGAAGCCTACTTCCACTACCGTTATCTCGATGTCAGCACCCTGAAAGAGCTGGCGCGCCGCTGGAAGCCGGAAATTCTGGATGGTTTTACCAAGCAGGGGACGCATCAGGCGATGGATGATATCCGTGAATCGGTGGCGGAGCTGGCTTACTACCGCGAGCATTTTATCAAGCTGTAAAATTTTTCCTGGTCACGTAAGCGCCGGAATCCACTTGCGGCGGCGTGATTTTGACGCTAAATTGAACGTCTTGCTGATAATTTCAGCACTTGAGATAAAAACGCAAAAAAAACTTTTTTGGGGGGTTGCAGAGGGAAAGATTTCTCGTATAATGCGCCTCCCGTAACGACGCAGAAATGCGAAAATTACGAAAGCAAAATTAAGTAGTACGCGGGAATAGCTCAGTTGGTAGAGCACGACCTTGCCAAGGTCGGGGTCGCGAGTTCGAGTCTCGTTTCCCGCTCCAAATTCTTCTCTCAATAAAATATCCACAGCGATGCGTTATTGCTGGTTTTCGTTGTCTCTGACAAACTCTTGTAAACAGAGTTATCCACAGCCTCAGGCTGTAATCTTAATTTCAAAGAAACTTCGCACGGTGAATAGTATTTTTTTAACCTATTGATAGATAAGTTAAAAATTAAGATTCCGTTTTGTCGAGTCGATCACTTGACGATTTTATTCGTCTTGAATTGCAATGCGTTTTTATTTTTATTCACAAGCTGTGGATGAATCAGGCGTCACGCGGTAACCCTTTTTCAATCACCCGAACCAGACGCTGTTTTTTCGGCAATTGCACTTCGACTATGCACGCATTTCGTCTCTCTATTTGCTGCGCAATCGCCCACGCTATGTGCTCATCGAGAAGTGGGTGCTCACCTTTACGACTTTCCAGCGCTGTCAAAATCGTTTCATCCCAAGGGGCATTGCCTAATGCTACGGCGATATTACGCAGCCAACGCAGGTGACCAATACGACGAATCGCCGATCCTTCCGTGACTTTTAAAAACTTCTCTTCGCTCCAGGCGAATAACTCAATGAGTTCCGGTGCGTGTAGCGGCTTACGCGGGCTGAAATCCTCTTCTGTGGTGAGTTGTGAATAGCGATTCCACGGGCAGATAAGCTGGCAGTCATCGCAACCGTAAATACGGTTTCCCATTAACGGTCGCAACTCTTCCGGGATCACCCCTTCAAGTTCGATGGTGAGATAAGAGATACAGCGGCGAGCATCGACGGTATATGGCTCGACGATGGCACCGGTCGGGCAAATCGTCATACAGGCCACGCATTTACCGCATCCTTCCTCGACTGGTTGATCCACGGGCAGCGGAATATCGACCAGCAATTCTCCTAAAAAGAAGAACGAACCGGCCTCGCGATTGAGGATAAGTGAGTGCTTACCTGTCCAGCCGAGCCCAGCTTTTTCAGCTAACGGGCGCTCGAGAATAGGCGCAGAATCGACAAACGGTCTAAAATTCAGCGAAACACAATGTTGCTGAATCATCTCGCCCAGCTTTTTGAGTCGGTTGCGCAGAAGTTTGTGATAGTCACGGCCCAGCGCATAACGGCTAACATAGCCGAGTTTGGGGTTTTTCAGCGTGCTGGCAAATGCGGCGTTAGCAGGAAGGTAATTCATCCGCACGCTGATCACGCGCAGCGTACCGGGCAATAACTCATGAGGGCGAGCGCGCAGCATACCGTGACGTGCCATCCAGTCCATTTCGCCGTGGTATTGTTTGTCCAGCCATGCTTGCAGTTTGGGCTCGGACTCGCTGAGATCGGTATCGGTAATACCTACCTGCTGAAAGCCCAGTTCCAGCCCCCACTGTTTAATTTTTTGCGCTAACTGATTGAGATCGAGGGGCTCTGACATGACGGACCATACAATGAAGAAAAACCCCGTAAGTATACCACACACCGTCTGGTACGCCGACGATATCCGCCGCGGAGAACGCGAGGCGGCAGATGTGCTGGGGCTCACACTCTATGAGCTGATGCTTCGCGCTGGCGAGGCCGCATTCCAGGTGTGTCGTTCGGCGTATCCTGACGCCCGCCACTGGCTGGTGCTGTGCGGTCATGGTAATAACGGCGGCGATGGCTACGTGGTCGCGCGACTGGCCAAAGCGGTCGGCATTGAGGTCACGTTGTTTGCCCAGGAGAGCGACAAACCGTTGCCGGAAGAGGCCGCGCTGGCACGCGAAGCATGGTTAAACGCGGGTGGCGAGATCCATGCTTCGAATATTGTCTGGCCCGAATCGGTAGATCTGATTGTTGATGTGCTGCTCGGTACCGGTTTGCGGCAAGCGCCCCGCGAATCCATTAGCCAGTTAATCGACCACGCTAATTCCCATCCTGCGCCGATTGTGGCGGTTGATATCCCTTCCGGCCTGCTGGCTGAAACTGGCGCTACGCCAGGCGCGGTGATCAACGCCGATCACACCATCACTTTTATTGCGCTGAAACCAGGCTTGCTCACTGGAAAAGCGCGGGATGTTACCGGACAACTGCATTTTGACTCACTGGGGCTGGATAGTTGGCTGGCAGGTCAGGAGACGAAAATTCAGCGGTTTTCAGCAGAACAACTTTCTCACTGGCTAAAACCGCGTCGCCCGACTTCGCATAAAGGCGATCACGGGCGGCTGGTAATTATCGGTGGCGATCACGGCACGGCGGGGGCTATTCGTATGACGGGGGAAGCGGCGCTGCGTGCTGGTGCTGGTTTAGTCCGAGTACTGACCCGCAGTGAAAACATTGCGCCGCTGCTGACTGCACGACCGGAATTGATGGTGCATGAACTGACGATGGACTCTCTTACCGAAAGCCTGGAATGGGCCGATGTGGTGGTGATTGGTCCCGGTCTGGGCCAGCAAGAGTGGGGGAAAAAAGCACTGCAAAAAGTTGAGAATTTTCGCAAACCGATGTTGTGGGATGCCGATGCATTGAACCTGCTGGCAATCAATCCCGATAAGCGTCACAATCGCGTGATCACGCCGCATCCTGGCGAGGCCGCACGGTTGTTAGGCTGTTCCGTCGCTGAAATTGAAAGTGACCGCTTACATTGCGCCAAACGTCTGGTACAACGTTATGGCGGCGTAGCGGTGCTGAAAGGTGCCGGAACCGTGGTCGCCGCCCATCCTGACGCTTTAGGCATTATTGATGCCGGAAATGCAGGCATGGCGAGCGGCGGCATGGGCGATGTGCTCTCTGGTATTATTGGCGCATTGCTTGGGCAAAAACTGTCGCCGTATGATGCCGCCTGTGCGGGCTGTGTCGCGCACGGTGCGGCAGCTGACGTACTGGCGGCGCGTTTTGGAACGCGCGGGATGCTGGCAACCGATCTCTTTTCCACGCTACAGCGTATTGTTAACCCGGAAGTGACTGATAAAAACCATGATGAATCGAGTAATTCCGCTCCCTGATGAGCAGGCAACATTAGACCTGGGCGAGCGGGTAGCGAAAGCCTGCGATGGCGCAACCGTAATCTATCTGTATGGCGATTTAGGCGCAGGTAAGACCACCTTTAGCCGGGGCTTTTTACAAGCTCTGGGTCATCAGGGTAATGTCAAAAGCCCCACTTATACGCTGGTCGAACCCTATACGCTCGACAATTTAATGGTTTATCACTTTGATTTGTACCGCCTTGCCGATCCCGAGGAGCTGGAGTTTATGGGGATCCGCGATTATTTTGCCAACGATGCCATCTGCCTGGTGGAGTGGCCACAACAAGGTACAGGTGTTCTTCCTGACCCGGATGTCGAAATACACATTGATTATCAGGCACAAGGCCGTGAGGCGCGCGTGAGTGCGGTTTCCTCTGCGGGTGAATTGTTGCTGGCGCGTTTAGCCGGTTAACCTTTGAAAGGTGGCGGGATGATGTATCGCATCAGAAATTGGTTGGTAGCGACGCTGCTGCTGCTGTGCACGCCGGTGGGTGCCGCGACGCTCTCTGATATTCAGGTTTCTAACGGTAATCAACAGGCGCGGATAACGTTGAGTTTTATTGGCGATCCTGATTATGCGTTTAGCCATCAAAGCAAACGCACCGTGGCGCTCGATATCAAACAAACGGGCGTGATTCAGGGACTGCCGTTGTTGTTCAGCGGCAATAATCTGGTGAAGGCGATTCGCTCTGGAACGCCTAAAGATGCACAAACGCTACGGCTGGTGGTCGATCTTACCGAAAATGGTAAAACCGAAGCGGTGAAGCGGCAGAATGGCAGCAATTACACTGTCGTCTTTACGATTAACGCCGATGTGCCGCCACCGCCTCCTCCGCCGCCCGTGGTTGCGAAACGCGTTGAAACGCCTGCGGTTGTCGCACCGCGCGTCAGCGAACCGGCGCGCAATCCGTTTAAAACGGAAAGTAACCGCACTACGGGTGTTATCAGCAGTAATACGGTAACGCGTCCGGCAGCGCGCGCGACGGCTAACACTGGCGATAAAATTATCATCGCTATTGATGCCGGACACGGCGGTCAGGACCCTGGCGCTATCGGCCCCGGTGGTACGCGGGAGAAAAATGTCACCATCGCCATCGCGCGTAAATTGCGTACTTTGCTCAATGACGATCCGATGTTTAAAGGCGTTTTAACCCGTGACGGGGATTACTTTATTTCGGTGATGGGGCGCAGCGATGTGGCACGTAAGCAAAACGCTAATTTCCTCGTGTCGATTCACGCTGATGCCGCACCGAACCGCAGTGCGACTGGCGCTTCCGTATGGGTGCTCTCTAACCGTCGCGCCAACAGCGAAATGGCCAGCTGGCTGGAGCAGCACGAGAAACATTCGGAGCTGCTGGGTGGGGCGGGCGATGTGCTGGCGAACAGTCAGTCTGATCCCTATTTAAGCCAGGCGGTGCTGGATTTACAGTTCGGTCATTCCCAGCGGGTAGGGTATGATGTAGCGACCAGTATGATCAGTCAGTTGCAACGCATTGGCGAAATACATAAACGCCGACCAGAACACGCGAGTCTCGGCGTTCTGCGTTCGCCGGATATCCCGTCAGTACTGGTCGAAACCGGTTTTATCAGCAACAACAGCGAAGAACGTTTGCTGGCGAGCGACGATTACCAACAACAGCTGGCAGAAGCCATTTACAAAGGCCTGCGCAATTATTTCCTTGCGCATCCGATGCAATCTGCGCCGCAGGGTGCAACGGCACAAACGGCCAGTACGGTGACGACGCCAGATCGCACGCTGCCAAACTAAGGACGATTGATGCCAATTCAGGTCTTACCGCCACAACTGGCGAACCAGATTGCCGCAGGTGAGGTGGTCGAGCGACCTGCGTCGGTAGTCAAAGAACTGGTGGAAAACAGCCTCGATGCAGGTGCGACGCGTATCGATATTGATATCGAACGCGGTGGGGCGAAACTTATCCGCATTCGTGATAACGGCTGCGGTATCAAAAAAGATGAGCTGGCGCTGGCGCTGGCTCGTCATGCCACCAGTAAAATCGCCTCTCTGGACGATCTCGAAGCCATTATCAGCCTGGGCTTTCGCGGTGAGGCGCTGGCGAGTATCAGTTCGGTTTCCCGCCTGACGCTCACTTCACGCACCGCAGAACAGCAGGAAGCCTGGCAGGCCTATGCCGAAGGGCGCGATATGAACGTGACGGTAAAACCGGCGGCGCATCCTGTGGGGACGACGCTGGAGGTGCTGGATCTGTTCTACAACACCCCGGCGCGGCGCAAATTCCTGCGCACCGAGAAAACCGAATTTAACCACATTGATGAGATCATCCGCCGCATTGCGCTGGCGCGTTTCGACGTCACGATCAACCTGTCGCATAACGGTAAAATTGTGCGTCAGTACCGCGCAGTGCCGGAAGGCGGGCAAAAAGAACGGCGCTTAGGCGCGATTTGCGGCACCGCTTTTCTTGAACAAGCGCTGGCGATTGAATGGCAACACGGCGATCTCACGCTACGCGGCTGGGTGGCCGATCCAAATCACACCACGTCCGCACTGGCAGAAATTCAGTATTGCTACGTGAACGGTCGCATGATGCGCGATCGCCTGATCAATCACGCGATCCGCCAGGCCTGCGAAGACAAACTGGGGGCCGATCAGCAACCGGCATTTGTGCTGTATCTGGAGATCGATCCGCATCAGGTGGACGTCAACGTGCACCCCGCCAAACACGAAGTGCGTTTCCATCAGTCGCGTCTGGTGCATGATTTTATCTATCAGGGCGTGCTGAGCGTGCTACAACAGCAACTGGAAACGCCGCTACCGCTGGACGATGAACCCCAACCTGCACCGCGTTCCATTCCGGAAAACCGCGTGGCGGCGGGGCGCAATCACTTTGCAGAACCGGCAGCTCGTGAGCCGGTAGCTCCGCGCTACACTCCTGCGCCAGCATCAGGCAGTCGTCCGGCTGCCCCTTGGCCGAATGCGCAGCCAGGCTACCAGAAACAGCAAGGTGAAGTGTATCGCCAGCTTTTGCAAACGCCCGCGCCGATGCAAAAATTAAAAGCGCCGGAACCGCAGGAACCTGCACTTGCGGCGAACAGTCAGAGTTTTGGTCGGGTACTGACTATCGTCCATTCCGACTGTGCGTTGCTGGAGCGCGACGGCAACATTTCACTTTTAGCCTTGCCAGTGGCAGAACGTTGGCTGCGTCAGGTACAACTGACGCCGGGTGAAGCGCCAGTTTGCGCTCAGCCGCTGCTTATTCCGTTGCGGCTAAAAGTTTCTGGCGAAGAAAAATCGGCATTAGAAAAAGCGCAGTCTGCCCTGGCGGAATTGGGTATTGATTTCCAGTCAGATGCACAGCATGTGACCATCAGGGCCGTGCCTTTACCCTTACGCCAACAAAATTTACAAATCTTGATTCCTGAACTGATAGGCTACCTGGCGAAGCAGTCCGTATTCGAACCTGGCAATATTGCGCAGTGGATTGCACGAAATCTGATGAGCGAACATGCGCAGTGGTCAATGGCACAGGCCATAACCCTGCTGGCGGACGTGGAACGGTTATGTCCGCAACTTGTGAAAACGCCGCCGGGTGGTCTGTTACAATCTGTTGATTTACATCCGGCGATAAAAGCCCTGAAAGATGAGTGATATCAGTAAGGCGAGCCTGCCTAAGGCGATTTTTTTGATGGGGCCGACGGCCTCCGGTAAAACGGCGTTAGCCATTGAGCTGCGTAAAATTTTACCAGTAGAGTTGATAAGCGTTGATTCTGCCCTTATTTACAAAGGGATGGATATCGGGACGGCGAAGCCGAACGCTGAAGAGTTACTCGCCGCGCCGCACCGATTGCTGGATATTCGCGATCCGTCGCAGGCTTACTCGGCTGCTGATTTTCGCCGCGATGCGCTGGCGGAAATGGCCGATATCACCGCGGCGGGGCGGATCCCACTGTTAGTGGGCGGTACGATGTTGTATTTCAAGGCATTGCTGGAAGGGTTGTCGCCGCTACCGTCGGCAGACCCGGAAGTGCGGGCCAGAATTGAGCAACAGGCGGCAGAGCAAGGTTGGGAGTCATTGCATCGTCAACTTCAGGAGGTAGATCCGGTTGCGGCAGCAAGGATTCATCCAAATGATCCACAAAGGCTTTCCCGGGCACTGGAAGTTTTTTTCATTTCGGGTAAAACTTTAACGGAACTGACGCAAACGTCAGGAGACGCTCTACCGTATCAGGTGCATCAGTTCGCCATCGCCCCGGCGAGCCGTGAACTGCTCCATCAACGCATTGAGCAGCGTTTTCATCAGATGTTGGCTTCAGGTTTTGAAGCAGAAGTCCGGGCGCTTTTTGCCCGAGGAGATTTGCATACGGACTTGCCTTCCATTCGTTGCGTGGGTTATCGCCAGATGTGGTCTTACCTTGAAGGCGAAATCTCATACGATGAAATGGTTTATCGAGGTGTTTGCGCCACGAGACAGTTGGCGAAGCGGCAGATAACCTGGCTGCGTGGTTGGGAAGGGGTTCACTGGCTTGACAGTGAAAAACCAGAACAGGCGCGTGACGAAGTATTACAGGTTGTTGGTGCTATCGCAGGCTGAATGTGTACAATTGAGACGTATCGTGCGCAATTTTTTCAGAATCGAAAGGTTCAAAGTACAAATAAGCATATAAGGAAAAGAGAGAATGGCTAAGGGGCAATCTTTACAAGATCCGTTCCTGAACGCACTGCGTCGGGAACGTGTTCCAGTTTCTATTTATTTGGTGAATGGTATTAAGCTGCAAGGGCAAATCGAGTCTTTTGATCAGTTCGTGATCCTGTTGAAAAACACGGTCAGCCAGATGGTTTACAAGCACGCGATTTCTACTGTTGTCCCGTCTCGTCCGGTTTCTCATCACAGTAACAACGCCGGTGGCGGTACCAGCAGTAACTACCATCATGGTAGCAGCGCGCAGAATACTTCCGCGCAACAGGACAGCGAAGAAACCGAATAAGGTTTCGGGCTGTTTTTTTTACACGGGGAGCCAGCGATCCTGCGTTCCCCGCTGATCTATTTAGAGGGTTATACGCTTGTTTGACCGTTATGATGCTGGTGAGCAGGCGGTACTGGTACACATCTATTTTACGAAAGACAAAGATATGGAAGACCTCCAGGAGTTTGAATCTCTGGTTTCTTCCGCCGGTGTCGAAGCATTGCAGGTGATTACCGGTAGCCGTAAAGCGCCGCACCCAAAGTATTTTGTAGGTGAAGGTAAAGCAGTTGAAATTGCGGAAGCTGTCAAAGCGACGGGTGCTTCGGTCGTTCTTTTTGACCATGCCCTGAGCCCGGCGCAAGAGCGTAACCTGGAGCGTTTGTGCGAGTGTCGTGTCATCGACCGCACCGGCCTTATTTTAGATATTTTCGCCCAACGTGCGCGTACCCATGAGGGTAAGTTGCAGGTTGAGCTGGCGCAGCTGCGCCATCTGGCTACGCGCCTGGTGCGTGGCTGGACCCACCTTGAAAGACAGAAAGGCGGGATAGGTTTGCGTGGTCCGGGTGAAACCCAGCTCGAAACCGACCGTCGTTTGTTGCGTAATCGCATCGTGCAGATACAGTCGCGCCTGGAAAGAGTTGAAAAGCAGCGTGAGCAGGGGCGGCAATCGCGTATCAAAGCCGACGTTCCTACTGTTTCGCTGGTGGGATATACCAACGCCGGTAAATCTACCCTTTTCAATCGCATCACCGAAGCGCGGGTCTACGCGGCAGACCAGTTGTTTGCCACCCTCGACCCGACGTTGCGGCGTATTGACGTCGCGGATGTCGGTGAAACCGTACTTGCAGATACCGTAGGGTTTATTCGCCATCTGCCGCACGATCTGGTGGCGGCATTTAAAGCCACGTTACAAGAGACGCGGCAAGCCACATTACTGCTGCACGTCATTGATGCGGCGGATGTGCGTGTACAAGAAAACATCGAAGCGGTGAATACGGTTCTTGAGGAGATCGACGCTCACGAGATCCCAACCCTGCTGGTGATGAACAAGATCGATATGCTGGAAGATTTCGAACCGCGTATTGATCGGGACGAAGAGAACAAACCGATCCGTGTCTGGCTTTCCGCACAGACCGGAGCGGGGATACCACAGCTTTTTCAGGCTTTGACGGAGCGGCTTTCCGGCGAGGTGGCGCAGCATACATTGCGTCTGCCACCGCAGGAAGGGCGTCTGAGAAGTCGTTTTTATCAGCTTCAGGCAATAGAAAAAGAGTGGATGGAGGAGGACGGCAGCGTAAGTCTGCAAGTTCGTATGCCGATCGTTGACTGGCGTCGCCTCTGTAAACAAGAACCGGCGTTGATCGATTACCTGATCTAACGGCGTAGCGTCTGAAGCGTGGAGTCATATCCTCTGGCGTCGAAAGACAACAGGGATCACCGCATAACAAATATGGAGCACAAACATGGCGTGGAATCAGCCCGGTAATAACGGACAAGACCGCGACCCGTGGGGAAGCAGCAAACCTGGCGGCAACTCTGAGGGAAATGGAAACAAAGGCGGTCGCGATCAAGGGCCACCTGATTTAGATGATATCTTCCGCAAACTGAGCAAAAAGCTCGGTGGTCTGGGCGGCGGTAAAGGCACCGGATCTGGCGGTGGCAGTTCATCGCAAGGCCCGCGCCCGCAGCTTGGCGGTCGTGTCGTTACCATCGCAGCGGCAGCGATTGTCATTATCTGGGCGGCCAGTGGTTTCTATACCATTAAAGAAGCCGAACGCGGCGTGGTAACACGCTTTGGTAAATTCAGCCATCTGGTTGAGCCGGGTCTGAACTGGAAACCGACGTTTATCGACGAAGTCAAACCGGTAAACGTGGAAGCCGTGCGTGAACTGGCCGCTTCCGGTGTGATGCTGACGTCGGACGAGAACGTAGTGCGCGTTGAGATGAACGTGCAGTACCGCGTTACCAATCCGGAAAAATATCTGTATAGCGTGACCAGCCCGGATGACAGCCTGCGTCAGGCTACCGACAGCGCCCTGCGCGGGGTTATCGGTAAATACACCATGGACCGCATTCTGACGGAAGGTCGTACCGTGATTCGTAGCGATACCCAGCGCGAACTGGAAGAGACGATTCGTCCGTATGACATGGGCATCACTCTGCTGGACGTCAACTTCCAGGCTGCTCGTCCGCCGGAAGAAGTAAAAGCGGCGTTTGACGATGCGATTGCCGCGCGTGAAAACGAACAGCAATACATTCGTGAAGCAGAAGCGTATACCAACGAAGTTCAGCCGCGTGCGAACGGTCAGGCGCAACGTATCCTCGAAGAGGCGCGTGCGTACAAGGCCCAGACCATCCTGGAAGCTCAGGGTGAAGTGGCGCGCTTTGCTAAACTTCTGCCGGAATATAAAGCCGCGCCGGAAATTACTCGCGAGCGTCTGTATATCGAGACGATGGAAAAAGTGTTGGGTAACACCCGCAAAGTGCTGGTTAACGATAAAGGTGGCAACCTGATGGTTCTGCCGTTAGACCAGATGCTGAAAGGTGGTAACGCCCCTGCGGCGAAGAGCGATAACGGTGCCAGCAATCTGCTGCGTTTGCCGCCAGCCTCTTCCTCCACAACCAGTGGAGCAAGCAACACGTCGTCCACCAGTCAGGGCGATATTATGGACCAACGCCGCGCCAACGCGCAGCGTAACGACTACCAGCGTCAGGGGGAATAACGATGCGTAAGTCAGTTATCGCGATTATCATCATCGTGCTGGTAGTGCTTTACATGTCTGTCTTTGTCGTCAAAGAAGGTGAGCGCGGTATTACGCTGCGTTTTGGTAAGGTACTGCGTGACGATGACAACAAACCTCTGGTTTATGAGCCGGGTCTGCATTTCAAGATACCGTTCATTGAAACGGTGAAAATGCTCGACGCACGTATTCAGACCATGGACAACCAGGCCGACCGCTTTGTGACCAAAGAGAAGAAAGACCTGATCGTCGACTCTTACATCAAATGGCGCATCAGCGATTTCAGCCGTTACTACCTGGCAACGGGTGGTGGCGACATTTCGCAAGCGGAAGTGCTGTTGAAACGTAAGTTCTCTGACCGTCTGCGTTCTGAAATTGGTCGCCTGGACGTGAAAGATATCGTCACTGATTCCCGTGGTCGTCTGACCCTCGAAGTACGTGACGCGCTGAACTCCGGTTCTGCGGGTACAGAAGATGAAGTTACTACCCCGGCAGCAGATAACGCCATTGCCGAAGCGGCAGAGCGCGTAACGGCTGAGACGAAGGGCAAAGTTCCGGTCATCAACCCGAACAGTATGGCGGCGCTGGGTATTGAAGTTGTCGATGTGCGTATCAAGCAGATCAACCTGCCGACCGAAGTGTCTGAAGCGATCTACAACCGTATGCGCGCCGAGCGTGAAGCGGTAGCGCGTCGTCACCGTTCACAAGGTCAGGAAGAAGCGGAAAAACTGCGCGCGACTGCCGACTATGAAGTGACCAGAACGCTGGCAGAAGCTGAGCGTCAGGGCCGCATCATGCGTGGTGAAGGCGATGCCGAAGCAGCCAAACTGTTTGCTGATGCATTCAGTAAAGATCCGGACTTCTACGCATTCATCCGTAGCCTGCGTGCTTATGAGAACAGCTTCTCTGGCAATCAGGACGTGATGGTCATGAGCCCGGATAGCGATTTCTTCCGCTACATGAAGACGCCGACTTCCGCAACGCGTTAATATAACGACTGCGGTACAGGTCAATAAAGCCACCGCATCCTCAGGGATGTCGGTGGTTTTCTTTTTCTATAAGGATAATGAATGAATTCGACAATCTGGCTGGCGCTTGCCCTGGTTTTGGTACTGGAAGGTTTAGGGCCGATGCTTTACCCGAAGGCATGGAAGAAGATGATCTCTGCGATGACCAATTTGCCCGATAATATTTTACGTCGTTTTGGCGGTGGACTTGTGGTTGCGGGCGTTGTGGTCTACTACATGTTGAGGAAAACGATTGGCTGAACAAAAAACAGACTGATCGAGGTCATTTTTGAGTGCAAAAAGTGCTGTAACTCTGAAAAAGCGATGGTAGAATCCATTTTTAAGCAAACGGTGATTTTGAAAAATGGGTAACAACGTCGTCGTACTGGGCACCCAATGGGGTGACGAAGGTAAAGGTAAGATCGTCGATCTTCTGACTGAACGGGCTAAATATGTTGTACGCTACCAGGGCGGTCACAACGCAGGCCATACTCTCGTAATCAACGGTGAAAAAACCGTTCTCCATCTTATTCCATCAGGTATTCTCCGCGAGAATGTAACCAGCATCATCGGTAACGGTGTTGTGCTGTCTCCGGCCGCGCTGATGAAAGAGATGAAAGAACTGGAAGACCGTGGCATCCCCGTTCGTGAGCGTCTGCTGCTGTCTGAAGCATGTCCGCTGATCCTTGATTATCACGTTGCGCTGGATAACGCGCGTGAGAAAGCGCGTGGCGCGAAAGCGATCGGCACCACCGGTCGTGGTATCGGGCCTGCTTATGAAGATAAAGTGGCACGTCGCGGTCTGCGTGTTGGCGACCTTTTCGACAAAGAAACCTTCGCTGAAAAACTGAAAGAAGTGATGGAATATCACAACTTCCAGTTGGTTAACTACTACAAAGCTGAAGCGGTTGATTACCAGAAAGTTCTGGATGATACGATGGCTGTTGCCGACATCCTGACTTCTATGGTGGTTGACGTTTCTGACCTGCTCGACCAGGCGCGTCAGCGTGGCGATTTCGTCATGTTTGAAGGTGCGCAGGGTACGCTGCTGGATATCGACCACGGTACTTATCCGTACGTAACTTCTTCCAACACCACTGCTGGTGGCGTGGCGACCGGTTCCGGCCTGGGCCCGCGTTATGTTGATTACGTTCTGGGTATCCTCAAAGCTTACTCCACTCGTGTGGGTGCAGGTCCTTTCCCGACCGAACTGTTTGATGAAACTGGCGAGTTCCTCTGCAAGCAGGGTAACGAATTCGGCGCAACGACGGGTCGTCGTCGTCGTACCGGCTGGCTGGACACCGTTGCCGTTCGTCGTGCGGTACAGCTGAACTCCCTGTCTGGCTTCTGCCTGACTAAACTGGACGTTCTGGATGGCCTGAAAGAGGTTAAACTCTGCGTGGCTTACCGTATGCCGGATGGTCGCGAAGTGACTACCACTCCGCTGGCAGCTGACGACTGGAAAGGTGTAGAGCCGATTTACGAAACCATGCCGGGCTGGTCTGAATCCACTTTCGGCGTGAAAGATCGTAGCGGGCTGCCGCAGGCGGCGCTGAACTACATCAAGCGTATTGAAGAGCTGACCGGTGTGCCGATCGATATCATCTCTACCGGTCCGGATCGTACTGAAACTATGATTCTGCGCGACCCGTTCGACGCGTAATTCTGGTACGCCTGGCAGATATTTTGCCTGCCGGGCTAACAGTGTGATACATTGCTGTGTCGGTTAAGCCATTACGCTATCCGACACAGTGTTAAATCCTCGCTTTTTTCCTTCCCCGAACTGAAATAAATTAGCGACACAGCTTGTGGCTGGTTTATCATCAATATAAATGTATTTTTTCCCGATTTCCCTTTTGAGGTTGATGTGCAGTTAACGAGTTTCACTGATTACGGATTACGTGCGCTGATCTACATGGCGTCATTGCCAGAAGGGCGGATGACCAGTATTTCTGAAGTGACTGACGTCTACGGCGTCTCCCGTAATCATATGGTCAAAATAATCAATCAACTTAGTCGTGCCGGCTACGTGACTGCTGTTCGTGGAAAAAATGGCGGCATTCGCCTGGGTAAACCGGCGAGTGCGATACGTATTGGTGATGTGGTGCGCGAGTTGGAGCCCTTATCGCTGGTGAGTTGCAGCAGTGAGTTTTGCCACATTACACCTGCCTGTCGGTTGAAACAGGCGCTTTCTAAGGCCGTGCAAAGTTTTCTTACGGAACTGGATAACTACACGCTTGCCGATTTGGTTGAAGAGAATCAACCGCTTTATAAATTATTGCTGGTGGAGTGACGAAAATCTTCATCAGAGATGACAACGGAGGAACCGAGATGTCACAAGATCCTTTCCAGGAACGCGAAGCTGAAAAATACGCGAATCCCATCCCTAGTCGGGAATTTATCCTCGAACATTTAACCAAACGTGAAAAACCGGCCAGCCGTGATGAGCTGGCGGTAGAACTGCACATTGAAGGCGAAGAGCAGCTTGAAGGCCTGCGTCGCCGCCTGCGCGCGATGGAGCGCGATGGTCAACTGGTCTTCACTCGTCGTCAGTGCTATGCGCTGCCGGAACGCCTCGACCTGGTGAAAGGTACCGTTATTGGCCACCGTGATGGCTACGGCTTTCTGCGGGTTGAAGGGCGTAAAGATGATTTGTATCTCTCCAGCGAGCAGATGAAAACCTGCATTCATGGCGATCAGGTGCTGGCTCAGCCGCTGGGTGCTGACCGTAAAGGTCGTCGTGAAGCGCGTATTGTCCGCGTACTGGTGCCAAAAACCAGCCAGATTGTTGGTCGCTACTTTACCGAAGCGGGCGTCGGCTTTGTGGTTCCTGACGATAGCCGTCTGAGCTTCGATATCTTAATCCCGCCCGATCAGATCATGGGCGCGCGGATGGGCTTTGTGGTGGTTGTTGAACTGACCCAACGCCCGACTCGCCGTACCAAAGCGGTGGGTAAAATCGTCGAAGTGCTGGGCGACAATATGGGCACCGGCATGGCGGTTGATATCGCTTTGCGTACCCATGAAATTCCGTACATCTGGCCGCAGGCTGTTGAGCAACAGGTTGCCGGGCTGAAAGAAGAAGTGCCGGAAGAAGCAAAAGCGGGCCGTGTCGATTTGCGTGATTTACCGCTGGTCACCATTGATGGCGAAGACGCCCGTGACTTTGACGATGCGGTTTACTGCGAGAAAAAACGCGGCGGCGGCTGGCGTTTATGGGTCGCGATTGCCGACGTCAGCTACTATGTGCGTCCGCCAACGCCGCTGGATAGAGAAGCGCGTAATCGTGGTACGTCGGTGTACTTCCCTTCGCAGGTTATCCCGATGCTGCCGGAAGTGCTCTCTAACGGTCTGTGCTCGCTCAATCCGCAGGTAGACCGCCTGTGTATGGTGTGCGAGATGACGGTTTCGTCGAAAGGCCGCCTGACGGGCTACAAATTCTACGAAGCGGTGATGAGCTCTCACGCGCGTCTGACCTACACCAAAGTCTGGCATATTCTGCAGGGCGATCAGGATCTGCGCGAGCAGTACGCTCCGCTGGTTAAGCATCTCGAAGAGTTGCATAACCTCTATAAAGTGCTGGATAAAGCCCGTGAAGAACGTGGCGGGATCTCATTTGAGAGCGAAGAAGCGAAGTTTATTTTCAACGCTGAATGCCGTATTGAGCGTATCGAACAGACTCAGCGTAACGACGCACACAAGTTAATTGAAGAGTGCATGATTCTGGCGAATATCTCGGCGGCGCGTTTCGTTGAGAAAGCCAAAGAACCAGCATTGTTCCGTATTCACGACAAGCCGAGCACCGAAGCGATTACCTCTTTCCGTTCAGTACTGGCGGAGCTGGGGCTGGAACTGCCGGGCGGTAACAAGCCGGAACCGCGTGACTACGCGGAGCTGCTGGAGTCGGTTGCCGATCGTCCTGATGCAGAAATGCTGCAAACCATGCTGCTGCGCTCGATGAAACAGGCGATTTACGATCCAGAAAACCGTGGTCACTTTGGCCTGGCATTGCAGTCCTATGCGCACTTTACTTCGCCGATTCGTCGTTATCCAGACCTGACGCTGCACCGCGCCATTAAATATCTGCTGGCGAAAGAGCAGGGGCATCAGGGCAACACCACTGAAACCGGCGGCTACCATTATTCGATGGAAGAAATGCTGCAACTGGGTCAGCACTGTTCGATGGCGGAACGTCGTGCCGACGAAGCAACGCGCGATGTGGCTGACTGGCTGAAGTGTGACTTCATGCTCGACCAGGTAGGTAACGTCTTTAAAGGCGTAATTTCCAGCGTCACTGGCTTTGGATTCTTTGTCCGTCTGGACGACTTATTCATTGATGGTCTGGTCCATGTCTCTTCGCTGGACAATGACTACTATCGCTTTGACCAGGTAGGGCAACGGCTGATGGGTGAATCCAGCGGCCAGACTTATCGTCTGGGCGATCGTGTGGAAGTTCGCGTCGAAGCGGTTAATATGGACGAGCGCAAAATCGACTTTAGCCTGATCTCCAGCGAACGCGCACCGCGCAACGTCGGTAAAACGGCGCGCGAGAAAGCGAAAAAAGGCGATGCAGGTAAAAAAGGCGGCAAGCGTCGTCTGGTCGGTAAAAAGGTAAACTTTGAGCCAGACAGCGCCTTCCGCGGTGAGAAAAAAACGAAGCCGAAAGCAGCGAAGAAAGACGCGAGAAAAGCGAAAAAGCCATCGGCGAAAACGCAGAAAATAGCTGCAGCGACCAAAGCGAAGCGTGCGGCGAAGAAAAAAGTGGCAGAGTGATCATTACCCTCTTCAAACAGAAGAGGGTTAGATTGCTGACAAAATGCGCTTTGTTCATGCCGGATGCGGCGTGAACGCCTTATCCGGCCTACATAATCACGCAAATTCAATATATTGCAGAGATCATGTAGGCCGGATAAACGTAGTGCATCAGGCAAAACGTAAACAACGAGTACATTAATGAGCGAAATGATTTACGGCATCCACGCAGTGCAGGCCCTGCTGGAGCGCGCCCCTGAACGTTTTCAGGAAGTCTTTATTTTAAAAGGCCGTGAAGATAAACGTCTGTTACCGCTGATTCACGCCCTCGAAGCCCAGGGCGTGGTTATCCAGCTGGCAAACCGCCAATATCTCGACGAGAAAAGCGACGGTGCCGTGCATCAGGGCATTATCGCCCGCGTGAAGCCAGGACGTCAGTACCAGGAAAATGATTTGCCGGATCTGATCGCTTCGCTCGATCAGCCGTTCCTGCTGATCCTCGACGGTGTAACCGATCCGCATAACCTCGGCGCGTGCCTGCGTAGCGCAGATGCCGCTGGTGTTCATGCGGTGATTGTGCCGAAAGATCGCTCCGCCCAGCTCAACGCCACGGCGAAAAAAGTGGCCTGTGGCGCGGCAGAAAGCGTTCCGCTGATTCGGGTGACTAACCTGGTGCGTACCATGCGTATGTTGCAGGAAGAGAATATCTGGATCGTCGGTACGGCAGGTGAGGCGGATCATACACTCTATCAGAGCAAAATGACCGGACGCCTGGCGCTGGTGATGGGCGCGGAAGGTGAAGGTATGCGTCGCCTGACCCGTGAACATTGCGATGAGTTGATCAGCATCCCAATGGCAGGAAGTGTTTCTTCTCTGAACGTTTCGGTTGCAACCGGAATTTGCTTATTTGAAGCGGTGCGTCAGCGCAGCTAGTTCCTCTGAATTATGAAAAGCCATCCAGATTTGGATGGTTTTTTTTTGTCTATAGCTGGTAAGATAATTACGTACTGCAAATATTCATTTTATTAATATTTAAACTAAATCTATATGGAATGTAAGCGTACAGCCTGAACCGTCTGGTCAGAATCTGACGAATTAGACAAAGTGGTGTCCACCAAATAAGTAGTGGGAACCAAAGTGTCAGATATGCAGA